>QHXA01000157.1 GCA_003222755.1 Acidobacteriota bacterium | reverse complement strand
CGATATCCAGGGGTACGCAAAAAAACGCGTACCCCCTGGCTAATCTCCTCGCACCGCTTCGCGGTGCATCTCGCCAAACACCACGCCCTTCTTCTCCGGCCCCGCTGAGGCGACCAGGGCTGTCGCGGCAAACACGACCAGGGCCGTGAGCGCCATCGCATTGGAATAACTGGTCGCCGCTCCGAACAATGCCTGGACGTACGTGATGCTTCCGGCGAAGAGAATCCCGCACTGATATGCGAATCCCGGCATGAATCCGCGGATCTGGTCCGGCACCAGTTCCGAAATATGAGCAGGCACCACGCCCCATGCCCCATGAACCCCGAATTGAATGAGAAATGCGCCGGCGGCCAACATCGCAGTCGTTGGAGAGAATACCCAAAGCGGAATCACGAGAATCGCAATGCCCAGGCCCATGGCAATGGATCGCCGTCTACCGATGCGATCCGAAGTCATCGCGACGAGGATGCCGCCGGTGAGCGCGCCAAGATTCGCAATCATCGTCATCACCGCGGCTCCCTCCGCTGAGAATCCGCGCTGCGTTTTCAAGAATGTTGGATACATATCTTGCGTGCCATGCCCGCAAAATCCCATGCACGTCAGGAACAACACGAGATAGGCGAAGACTTTCAGATTGGAGCGGATCGCACCGCCGAGATCGCTCCAGTTCTTCCGGTGCGTCCTTTCCCAAATTTCCGATTCTTTGACTTTGGTTCGGATGAACAGCGCGAGCAAGGCCGGGGCTCCGCCCAAAAAGAAGATCGCGCGCCATCCGAAATGCGGCACGACCAGGAAATACGCGAGCGAGGCCAACAGGCTTCCCGTCGTGTAGCCTTGTTGGAGGACGCCGGACAGCAAGCCGCGCCACTTTGGCGACACCTTTTCCATTACTAATGACGCGCCGGCGCCCCACTCGCCGCCCATCGCGATGCCGAACAGCGCGCGCACGATGACGAACGTTGAGAAGTTCGGAGCAAGTCCGGACGCGATCGACAATGCGGAAAACGCCACAACATCGATCATCAGCGGAAGCCGGCGGCCGTACTTGTCTGCCATTAATCCAAAGAGGAACGCGCCAACCGGACGCAACGCGAGTGTGAGCGTAATCGTGAACGCGACTTCCGCATTCGTACGATGGAAATCCTTCGCAATCTCGGTGAGAACCATCACGACGATGAAGTAATCGAAGGAATCTAGAGTCCAGCCGATCGTAGAGGCGAATACCGCGTACCAGTTGTCACGGGTTGTTGACATGCGGCGGATGCTACCTGGCATTGCACGGCGTGGGATTCCATCCCGACGCGTCGGCCTGTTTTCGAAAGTGTGTGCTGCGGATTAAGGTACGAGTCAGATATTGCGGATCTTCGATGATGCTCTTTACGACGAGCCACTGATCGCCGTTAGGCTCTTTCACAAGGTCGAAGTATTCCGTCATCCGTGTATCGGCGCTAAACGGAACGCCGTTCTTTTGCAGATACCCAGGACGCATCCGAGTCGTGACAACCTTCAGCGAACCGCCGGGACCTCGGCCCGCCGAGGGTTCCCACTGCGCAATAGAGAAACCCTGCCAGTCTGGCGGTCCGGCCGGAGGCGCCGGATTTCCGAAACGAAGCAATCGCGTCTGGGCGCCGGCATCGGTTTCGATTTTCAATGTCGTGTCATTCGCCCACGTGATGCGGAGACGGGTTGGGATACGCATGATGTTCGCTGCGGCATAACCTTTGCATTGCTCGCCGGCCGCTTCGTCTTTGGCGGGATCCCACGCGTCTGCGATTTTCTTTCCCGCGTCGTTGAGCGGTTGGATATCGGGGTAGTCACCTCTGGGCGGAGTCACCATTCGAAATCGCCAATCTTCACTGACTATGGCAACCCAGTAGCCGGTCGGGTCGATAAGCGCACCGCGGGTTTGAGCGAAGAGGAGGGTTGGGATGAAGAGAAATAGAAGCACCGCGGAGCGGTGCAAGGAAATTAGCCAGGGGTACGCGGTTTGAACGTCGCACCCTGAGAGGGTGTCGAGGATTCCTCCCACCCTTCCAGGGTGGGCCTCCTAGCGGTTTTCCCAATACCAGGGGTACGCACAAAACGCGTACCCCTGGCGAATTTCCTTCCACCGCTCCGCGGCGCTGAACAGCTGCTCTTCATACCCTACTTCTTCAAGCTCTTGTAAACCGCTTCCACAAACATGTCCGCTGTCCAGCCCGGCACCGAACCATACAATGGATCGTAGTCGCGAGTCGGCCGCGCTGCTTTGACCTGCTCGAGCGTCATTCCCTTCTTGATCATGTCCTGGATGCGGTCGCGGATAATGATCGTCATCTCGCGGCAGTTGATCACATCGCCGAGATCGGATAGCCGTCCGTGACCCGGAATCACAAGCGTTCCGCCTTCTTGGCCATAAACCGGGATGATCATGTCGACCAGGCGGTTCAAACCATCAATCACACCCTGGATGCTCCCGCCGGCCGCGAGATCAATAACTGGGTAGCTATTCGTCGTAAATATATCGCCGGTGCTGATGACATCCGACCGTCGAAAAAACACGATGCTGTCGCCGTCCGTATGCGCCACAGGTTGGTGAATGATGGCGATGCCCTCACCGTTGAAAAACAGCTTCTTTTCGTCGCCCAAAAATGTGCTCGTCGGCCAGGCAGCGGACGGCCTGTTGCCCATCCGCTTAAGCACGTTATCGTGTGCAACGATCTGAGCGCCTTCCGCGGCATCCTGAATATCACCGGCCACATTGCCGCCGGCAATAGTGCTTCCCGCCTTCCGGATCGGCTCGTTGCCGCCGGTGTGGTCCGCGTCATAGGTTGTATTAATGAGGTACCGAATCGGGCCCTTCGAGACCGTCCGGATCGCGGCGAGGATTTTGTCGGAGAGTGACGCATATTGCGCGTCAACAACCAGCACCCCGTCAGTCCCGATTTGCACCGTGATATTGCTGCCGGCGCCCACGAGCATGTACACGTTGCCCTGTACCGGCAGAACATGCACTTCAACACTGTTCAAGTTTTGGTTTTGCTGTGCCCGCGTAAAGCTAACAAGAGAAATAAAAACAAAGGCGCTGATGAATGTCGTTTTCATCGTTTCATCTTCAATTGATATTCGGGATACATGGTTTCAGCGCCACCCCGTGCGCCTTCAAGTGGCAGGTTGTGCGATTCGGCAAATTCCTTGAGGAATGGATTCGTTCCCGGCAGATGGTGCGGTATGACGCCTTTCGGCCGCAGGATTTCGTCTACCGGTTCGCATGGATATGGGCCAATCTGGCCGCCGATCACGTATTCGTACTCGCGCGTGCGGACCATCGGTTCGGTCAAATAGACGGGATCGGTAATCACCGTCATGAGTGTCAGTCCGTCGGCGTGCCGGATGAAGTGCTCGACGACGCTGGCACGGTCACTCCGTGGAATGCCATTGCGGCGGATCCAGCCTTCCTTGAGGTGGGTTGCGTAGACCGTTAGGATGTCGCCTTCCCACTTGCCGGTAGAAAAGCCTTGAGAGGTGTGAAGCGCGTACTCCGGTGGGTGCGGCCGGCCATCCATCCAAATCGTCCGTTCGGTTCCCCACGCGAAATGATGCGTATGAATCGCGATGAGCTGCTGCGAGTCTCGATCGCGTTCTTCCCAAATACGCATACCGGCGAAGCTGGGGACATAGTCGGACGGGTGCACCCGGCACTGATACTCCGGCAATGTAATGAGTGACGCATCCCACGCCTCGGCTCGAAGTCGCGCCTCCTGGGTGAGTGGAACTCCGGTGTAGTCGCCCAGTTCCGGCCCGAAGAGCCGATCAGGCCAGTCCTCATGCAGAATGCCCAGGTTGTCCCATACTCCGCTGAGGTTGACCTGCGCAAATGCAGGCGCGGATAAGGCTGCAAAGAGGCACAAAAACCACAAAAGCTTTTGTGGATTCTGTGCCTCTTTGTGGCTTGTTCTCATAGCGGCGAATTGTATGACACTTAAAGTCCGGGTTTGTACGTCTTGCTGAAATTGTTCCGTGCGTTCGTAACCGTGAAGGCGCCATCCGGCTGCGCGGACACCTTGATCCAGTACGCCGGACCGTTGTGCACGGGCGCCGGCGCGGCTCCCGGCCCTGGCTGCGTCGCCTGAATTGGAGCAATGGCTATGGCGGTCTGCGGCTCATCGATCGTGTTGGCAATGAACATTCCAGGCACGGTGTACTCTTGGCCGCTGAGCTGCGAGAAGTGGATTTGCCAGAGATCTTCGAGACCGGGCGCCGAATGAATGATCTTCATCGCCTCGGGTTGGCCGCCCTTTCGGGTTCCATTGTTCATGATTGCGACGCGGGGTTGGATGGCGTGCGCGAGAACCTCAGAATTGGAAATCGCTTGCCCGTGATGAGAGACGATCCAGAGGTCCACTGTACCGAGACGGTTTTGAGGACACATCAGATCGAATTCTTTGTTCCAGGTCAGATCGCCGAGATGCAACACGCGAAATTTTCCAAACGTGACGTGACTGCCGACCGATTGGGCGTTCTCTGTTTTATCGACCTCTTGAGGTTTGAAGGTCGCGCAATAGGGGTTCGGCTTTCCGCCGCCCGGTACTGGCGTGATGATGTGCTCTCCGGCAGAAGCGACGATTCGCCAATCCAAGCCGGAGACCGCAATCTTGTCACCCGGCTTGGCGACCGTGTGTTTGGCCTTTGCGTAAAGTTGCGGGTATGTCGTCTTCAGAAAATCGTCGGCCGCTTGTGCAGGCTGGACGTTGCCGCCGTGATCGATGAATTCTTTGATCGTGACCTTTGAGGCAAGCTCGGCCATGCCGCCGAAGTGGTCGCCATGCCAATGTGTGGTGATGAGATGATCCAGTTGCTGCACACCGGCATCCTTCATCGCCGCCATGATGCGGCTGGCGTCGCGTGCCGCGGCAGCACCACCGTTCCCGGTATCAATGAGCAGCGATTCACCAGATGGGGCGACGAAGAGTGTCGCGTTACCGCCTTCGACATCGATGACGTAGATGTCGAGTGTCTTGGATGCAGCCCCAAACGCGGCGAGACTGACGAACAACAGAATAATAAGAGATGTACGCATATGGTCTCCTGTCCGGAAGATTGGCGGGGAAACTATGACCGATAGTTTGGGGATACGTCAACTGCACCGCGGAGCGGTGTCTGGAGTTTGGACATTTCGCACCGCGGAGCGGTGCTGGGAAATTAGCCAGGGGGTACGCGTTTTTTGCGTACCCCGTGCCGGTAATTAAAACAAAAACGCCCCGGCTGTTGCCAGGGCGTTGGTTTTGGACCACTCGTTACGAGGACATTTCGAAATTGGACGAATCCAGCATCTCAAATCCCGAAATCCGAAATCTTAAATTGGACTGACGTGCATTTTGGCTCAGGCAGTGCAATTTGAGATTTCGGATTTCGGGATTTGAGATGCTGGATTCGTCCAATTTCAATTTTTCCTAACTCGCCTTCCGTTGTTTCCCTGAGGTTTCGGTTTCGTGCTTAGTTTCTTCCGATTCGCCTCTTTGTTTCACTTTGATCTGGTTGTTCACTTCCTTGACACCAAATACGGATTCGGCGATGTCTTCGGCGATCCGCTTGGCTTCCCGGTGATCGACATGGCCACGCAACGTGACCTCACCGTTCTGGACGCTGACCTCGACATCACTAGCATCGATCATCGGATGCTCGGTGAGCCGCTCATTGATGTCTTCTTCAATACGATTGTCCGAACGTTTGTAACCACGTGGACCCCGGCCTGCATATTGCCCTTCCCGACCACGCATCGCTTCGTTCCATCCTTGGTACCATCCACGACCACCCAGACCTCCATACCGCTCAGTTAGATTACCGCCGTATTGCGTCCCGTAATCGCCTTCCCAACCGCGGCCTCGAGATTCGACGCCTTGCCATCGATCACCTTGCCAACCACCACCGCGGCCGCCTTGCCAGCCTTCGGTTCCGCGCTCCCAGCCACGCTCACCTTGCCACTCGCGCGGGCCTTCGATTCCATAGTTACGCTCGCGGCCCCAGTCGGGGCGTTCGCTACCCCAGCGATGGCCAGCGCCGCCTTCCCACACTTCGCGTTCGCTTCCGCCGCCAAACTGTTCTGGACTGCCTTGCATGCCTTGTCCACGCGACCAATAGCGACCGGTTTCTTGACCGCCGCGCGGGTTGTATTCTTGATCGCGCCAGTGTCGGCCTTGCTGACCTTGGCCGGACCAACCGGAATCATCTTCCTGGCGGCCGCGCGACCATTGGTTTTCCTCTTGCCTGTTTTGTTGTTGACGACGCCAATTGCGCTCGTCACGTTGATAGTTTTTAGCCATCAATTCATCTCCTGGGTGGAATTTGAATCACACCGCACGATATGTGCATCCTTTCTGCCACCTCAGGGGCCTGGAAACGCGCCCGGTCGCTCTAATCCGGAAGAGACACGGGATGCCACCTGGGGGAAGTTGGAGTTCTATCAGCGGTACACTGAAGTCGATCTCATCCATCAGGAGGTCTCATCGCGGAAATCGCGTAAGGGACGTCCGACTGAGAAGGAGCTCCGCGAAGTCGCAGATGACAATTGAACATTGAACAGTGAACATTGACAAAGCCTTTCAATGTTCAATGTTCAATTGTCATTTTGTTATGACCGCAAATACCCATACGGCGCCGCCCTGCGGCACCTCCGGGAATTCTCCAGGGCGGCCCCTGTTCAAAACATTTTGCATTCCGACGGGATCGACTCCCCATCCGGACTGCACCGCGATGTACTGCTTGCCATCAATCGCGAACGACGTGGGCTGGCTCGTTATGCCGGAGTTGGTCGGGAATTGCCAAAGGAGCTTTCCAGTCTTGGCATCAAATGCATGGAAGTACCGATCGTTCGTGCCGCCGCTGAACACCAACCCGCCAGCGGTTGCGAGCATTGGTCCCCAGTTCATCGAATTGGCATACATGTGCGTCCACACTTTCTTTCCCGTGTCGACATCCCACGCTTGAACTTCTCCGACGTGATCGGCGTTCGGAAGCAAGAACGTGCGGCCGCGCGACCCGGTGTAGCCGCGTCCGGGCGTGTAGGTCACTTCAAGACCGATCGATTCTCCGCAGATGTTTTCATTTGCTGGAATATAAATCATGCGAGTCTTCGGACTGAACGCGATGGGCGGCCAGTTCTTGCCGCCCCATAATGACGGACAGAAATCTGCCATCTTTCCGGTACCTGGCTTCCGATCAGGATCCACTTCGGGTCGTCCGGTTTCCGGATCAAGACGTTTGTACACGTTCTGCCGGACGAAAGGCTTACCTTCGACAAAACTGATCTTGCCGGTCGAGCGCTCCAGGAACCACAAGTAGCCGTCGCGGCCGACGTCAATCAACCCTTTGTAGGTTCTGTCGCCGCGTTTGAAATCCACAAGAATCGGAGGAGAAACTTCATCC
>QHXA01000911.1:3591-5087 GCA_003222755.1 Acidobacteriota bacterium | reverse complement strand
CTGGTCGCACTGCGTCGGCGACAACGCTAACGGTGGCTCATCGCCCAATGTTGGTACCGCATATCAGTTTGTGAATGATCGAGCCAGGGATCGCGGCAATTGCACATCTGACCGGAGGCATATCCTGAACGTCACCGGAGTTGCGCGAACTCCGCAGTTTACGAACGGTGTCTTGCACGCTGTGGCTACAGGCTGGAGCTTGTCCGGATTGTACCGGCTCTCGTCGGGCAGCTATCTTACGGTCACATCGGGCGTCGACCGCGCACTGAACGGGAACGGCAGCCAGCGAGCGCTTCAAGTTCTTGCCGATCCTTATGGGGACAAGACGCTGGCGAAGTATCTTAACCCTGCGGCGTTCGCGCAGCCGGATCTGGGGACTCTCTCCCCGATGTCGCCCCGGAATATAATGGGCCCGCCGAACTGGCAATTCGACATGGCCCTCTCGAGAGCATTTCAGGTTCGTGAAGCGCAAAAGATGGAATTCAGAGCGGAGGCGTTCAACGTGACGAATAGTCTTCGCAAGGGAAACCCCAACACAGTCCTTAATCAGAACACCTTCGGCCAGATCAATACATCGGGCGATGCGAGGGTGATGCAGTTTGCGTTGAAATATATGTTTTAATGTTGCACGGCGCTGAGGTGCGCAGCTATGGCGAAAAAACCAAAATCGAACTCCGTTGATCGTCGTAATTTCTTGAAAAGCGCGGCCGCAGGTGCGGCTGTGGCGGTGACCAAACCCGGAACAGCTGCGCCGCAACAGCCCGTCGCTCAGCAAAGAAATGCCAGCGCACCGGTCCTCGCAAGACCCGAGGCGGCGCCGGCCACAATTGCCGTTGATGAAGCAAAGACTATCGATCGGCCTGGTTCCGACTTCATGGTCGATGTGATCAAGAGCCTGGGGTTTGAATACATGTTCGGGGTACCGGCCAACACCTACATGTCTCTTCAGGAGTCGATCGTCAATTATGGCCGCAACAAAGATCCGGAAGGCCACGAACGAAGATCTTGCGGCGGCAATGGCGCATGGTTACGCGAAGATTGAAGGCAAGCCGGCATTGGTCGGGTGTCACGGTACGGTCGGTGCGCAGCACGCCACGATGGGTGTGTATGACGCCTTCTGCGACCGCGTTCCGATGGTCATGATTTTGGGCAACATCTTTGATGTTGCGAAGCGCGGTACGGGCAAGGTGGCCTGGACGCACAGCGCTCAAGACGCGGCAGCGCTAGTCCGCGACATGACCAAGTGGGACGACGCGCCTCAGTCGCTGCCACATTTTGCCGAGTCGATGGTGCGGGCTTACAAGATCGCCATGACGCCTCCGATGATGCCGGTCGCTTTGGTCCTTGATGTGGATTTACAGGAAGAAGAAGTGCCCGAGGCGGCAAAGCTAGCCATTCCGAAATTGGGAACGCTCGTTCCTCCCGCCGCGGATTCCGGCGCTGTGGCGGAGGTCGCGAAGATGCTCATCGCTGCAGAGCACCCCGTCATTGTAGTC
>QHXA01000911.1:2303-3460 GCA_003222755.1 Acidobacteriota bacterium | reverse complement strand
CACGCAGCCGCATGGGCGTCAATGATGCGGATATCGTGCTCGGTATCGAAGTTATCGATTTTGCAGGCGTGCGCTCGCAACGACAGGGCGCGAAACGCATCAGCATTACCGCAAACGATCTCTTCTCCAAGAGCAACTATGGAGACTATCTGAAATTCGCTGAAGTCGACATGGCAATCGAAGCTGACGGCGAAGCGACGCTACCGGCTCTCGTCGAAGCTGTGAAACGTCTGGTGACGGATGATCGCAAGCGGTTCTTCCAGGATCGCGGCGGCAAACTCGCTGCGGCTCACAATGCAGCATTCGAGCTATACAAGCAGCAGGCCGCTATCGGGTGGAATGACAGCCCGATCAGCACGGCCCGCGTCACTGCCGAATTGTGGCCATTGATCAAGAATGAAGATTGGTCGCTCGTCGCCGATCTGTCGTTCTTCCAGGATTGGCCGCTGAAGCTCTGGAATTTTGACAAGCATTACCAATTTATCGGTGGCCCTGGCGGATACGGTATCGGCTATGGCGCGCCGGCGGCTGTTGGTGCCGCAATCGCGAACAAAAAGCACGGCCGGATTTCGATCAACATTCAGCAAGACGGCGATTTGATGATGGGTCCAGGCAGTCTATGGACTGCTGCGAACCACCATGTTCCATTGTTAACGATCATGCATAACAACCAAGGCTTCCATAACGAATTCATGGAAGCGCAGCGGCTCGCGCTCCGGCGCGGACGCGATGGAACGCGTGCAGCCATCGGGAACCGACTCATCAGCCCCATTATCGATTACGCGAAAATGGCGGAAAGCATGGGTATGTACGGCGAGGGTCCCATCAGTGATCCCAAGGACCTCGGTCCGGCATTGAAGCGTGCGATGGACGTTGTCAAACGCGGCGAGCCGGCAATGGTGGACGTGCGAACTCAGCCGCGGTAAGGAGGACGAATGAAATTCTCTAACCTGCTTTTGCTGACGACAGTGCTGGCAATGCTTGCCAGCTCAACGGCAGCCATAGCTCAAACGGCAGCGCCGTCCCAGTCCGCGCTGCCGCCCGGCAACGCTGAAAACGGGAAGAAGTTATTTGTGACTTACCTTTGTTGGCAGTGCCACGGTTCAATGGGGCGCGCCGGCGGAGCAGCGCCGGCGATCACACCCAGCACTCGATCG
>QHXA01000911.1:1641-2166 GCA_003222755.1 Acidobacteriota bacterium | reverse complement strand
AGAGCATTCCGCTGCTGAATCAGCAGTGAGAGGCGTGGTGCGGAGCATGGAAGTTCTGACCTCGCGGAATTCGGACTAAACCCGTCGCGACCAAAAAGTCCTCCTCCTTGGCAAAGGAGGGGACTTCGCGAATTCTGGGCGCATTCAGGAGTTCTGAATTTGCTTGCACCTCCCGGTGCGCGTCAAGTCACGCCCACTTCGGCAAAAACTTCGCCGCATTATCGTGATAAATAACGCGTAGCTCATCTGCAGTAAGCCCGCTCGTTTGTAATCCTGCAACTGTCGCCGCCGGGTTCCCGAACGGAAAATCCGTTCCGAAGACAATTTGCGAGGCGGGCACCAGCAGCTTGAGCGACTGCATCTGCACCGGGTTGGCGGACCCGGCCGTATCGTAATAGAACCTCCTGACATGAAAGAGCCTCGAGTTCGGTTCCGGAGATTTCGAGAGGCCGTCCCCGGTCATCTGATTTCCCAGGAAGCGCTGCGCAATCGACACCAGAGTACCGCCTGCATAAGAAAAGATGA
>QHXA01000911.1:255-1560 GCA_003222755.1 Acidobacteriota bacterium | reverse complement strand
TGCAACAGGCTGCTTCCAGCGGGTGCGTGTAAACGACGGCATTGCGTCGGTTGAGTTCGTCGAAGACGGGATCAAACTTTTTGTCGCCCAACCAGGCGTTGTCGTAACTAGTCAGGAACGCTACGCCATCGACTTTCAACGTGTCGTAGGCATACTCGATCTCACGCAAAGTGCTGTCGATATCCGGCATCGGTAATGTCGCAAACAGGCCGAAACGTCCTTTGTACTCCCCGACCATCTTCGCTGCCGCGTATTCATTCAATTCTCGCGCTGCGCGGCGAGCCTCCTCTACATCGCCAAACCAAACGGCTGGAGCTGTTGGCGAAAGCATAGCGGTAGTTATGCCGGCCTTCTCCATCTCTTCCAAATTTCTCGCCGGCGTGTAGTTCCGAAACTGGTTGACGGTGATTGCATTCTTGCGTGTCAACAGCTCGAAATAGGCGGGCGAGGAATAGTGCTGATGGACATCGATCCGTCGCGCTTGGGACGCGGGGCCTTGCGCGCGGGACTTCATGGTCGTAAAGACTGCGCTCGCGCCAACGGCAGTGAGGCCGGTTAGAAAACTGCGTCGCGAATGATGCATGTATACCTCGTTGTGTTCTCTTCTGTACTGGCGGTCTAGACCGCCTTCTCCATTTTGCGCACGCCGGAGGCATGCAAGCGCACCGCGGAGCGGTGCTAGGAAATTAGCCAGGGGTACGCGTTTTTTGCGTACCCCTGGAATACGTCGACAACTCAGCAATCCGCACCCTGGAAGGGTGTCGAGGACTCCTCGCACCCTTTCCAGGGTGCGGCTGTTTTTCGGTTTTAGACAACCGGGGGTTGCGCTCGCTCCCGCTCGCTTAACCCCCGGCTAATTTCCTGACACGCCTCCGGCGTGCGCAAAATTGACAAACTTGAGTGGGCGGTCATAGACCGCGCTACAGTTAGAAAACGTACTTCAAAGCAAATTGAAACACTCTGGCCGGAGCAGAGCTTTGAGGCCGTCCGAAGTTAGCGCTGTTTAGGGCACCACTAGGATTCAGGAAGTTCGTGTGGTTTAGAATATTCGTCGCTTCCGCACGAAACTCCACGCGTTGCGCCTCATTGATTCTGAAAATTCGCGAGAGACCCGCATCGATGTTGAAGCTGCCGGGCCCGCGCGCAGTCCCGGGCGTGAGATTACCGATGGTACCAACTGCTGGATTCGCAAAGGCCGCCCGGTTCAGCCACAAACACTTCGCCGTCGAGGTAGACCAAAGATCAACGTAACACTTGTTCCCGAACACATTCGGCGATATCTGATCCGCTCGCTGCGTCGTGGCA
>QHXA01000911.1:0-200 GCA_003222755.1 Acidobacteriota bacterium | reverse complement strand
TTGAAAGTCTCCAGTTACTCGCAACGACACCCAGCACGTTATTCGAGAAACGCGGGGAATCAATGAGACCCGTCGCGTTGAAAATGTGCCGTCTGTCTTGCCCCGAACCGCCGGTGCAATTGCCGCGATCTCCCGCGCGGGTCGGCGCAATATAGAGGCCGGACCCCGCGACTGCTCCCGCCTGTAGGAACGTGTTCGTC
>QHXA01000156.1:27361-27898 GCA_003222755.1 Acidobacteriota bacterium | reverse complement strand
CACGATGATGCTATCGGCAGTGTCCAAGACGGTGGACACAAAGTCTCGTTCCGATTGCAGCTCGACATTCAGTTTTCGGATTTCATCGTTGCTGCTCGCCAGCTCCGACACCATTTCTTGCAGCAGGTGAGCCTGACCTTTGACTTGCTCGGTCTTCTTGTAAAGCTCAACAAATGCCGCGACCTTCGCGCGGAGAACCTCCGGGACAAACGGCTTCGTCAAATAATCGACCGCGCCTAGCGAATAACCCTTGAAGATGTGCTGCTCCGCCTTATTGATCGCGGTCAAGAAAATGATCGGCGTATGCCGCGACTTTTCGCGTTCACGGATGAGCGCGGCTGTTTCAAAGCCGTTCATGATGGGCATGTCGACGTCGAGGATGATGAGCGCGAATTCCTGATGCAACAGAAGCCGCAGCGCGTCGAGGCCGGATTCGGCGCGCACGATATTTTGGCCCAGCTCGGTCAAAAGCGCTTCGAGGGCAACAAGATTTTCGATGTGATCGTCAACCAGTAGAATGCTGACCTTCTCTTCACT
>QHXA01000156.1:21590-27325 GCA_003222755.1 Acidobacteriota bacterium | reverse complement strand
AGATAGGGCGCGATTTCTTCTAGCGCCAGGATCTTGTCTATCGCGACGGAAGCAATCGCTGCTTTCGGCATGATTTGACCTTCTGCAGCCAGAGGATCTTGAACGACGGCGTAGCCGCCAGCTTCCTTAATTTTGTTTAGTCCAGCTGCCCCGTCCTTGCTCATGCCGGTAAGGAGGACGCCGATAACAGCGTCGCCGAAGGACTCCGCCGCGGTTTCAAAAAACAAATCGATCGAAGGACGCGCATGCAGAACCGGAGCATCCGTCGACAGAGCGAAATGATGACCATCCACCAGGAGGTGATAGTTCGAAGGGCAGACGTAAACGTGGCCTTCCCTGATCGGTTCTTTATCGTTAATCTCGATCACTGGCATCTGCGCGTGCTGAGCCAAGAACGGGGCGAATGCATCCGAGTCGTCCTGGCTCCGGTGTTGAACCACCCCAATCGGAAGCGGAAAATCCTTGGGTAATGCGCCTAAAACTGTCTTCAAGGCATTAAATCCGCCAAGCGAAGTACCTACTGCAACGAATTGAAAAGGCATCAAGCGACTCTCCGATACAGTCTGGCTGCATTGTCGATTTCCTCGTACGCATGTTCGTGCGGACTGAATTTCAACGATTCCTTTGCGCCCAACCCGAGAACACCGAACATGACAAGGCTTTCGTACAGCAGATGATGAACATGAGCTTGCAGTTCGCTATTGAAATAGATCATGACGTTTCTGCAAAGGATCACCTGAAATTCATTAAACGACGCGTCCGATGCGAGATTGTGCTGGGCGAAAACGACGTTATCGCGCAGCGATGATTTCAATATGACGTGGTCGTAGGCCGCCGTGTAATAGTCCGAAAACGACTGGGTTCCACCGGCTTTGATGTAGTTATTCGTGTAGCTTTGCATCAGCTCGATCGGATAGATCCCTTCTCTCGCTTTCTTCAAGACCGCATCATTAATATCGGTCGCGTAGATGCGGCATCGATCGTAAATGCCTTCTTCCTGCAGCAGAATCGCGAGCGAGTATACCTCTTCGCCCATCGAAACGCCCGCAAGCCAGATTCGGATGAAGGGATACGTTTTCAGCAATGGTACGACTTCTGACCGGAAGGTCCGGTAGAAGTGAGGATCGCGAAACATCGCGCTGACATTGACCGATAGGGCGTACAGCAGCCGCTCCAGCCAGCCGCGATCGTGCAGAATTCGGTCCTGGAGCAGGGAGATGCTTCCAATGTTCTCGTGCTCCATGAACTTCCACACGCGGCGTCTCAATGAGGATAGGGCATAGTTTCGAAAATCGAAGCCATACTGCCGGAAAATGCCCTCGAGCAAAAGCTCCAGTTCAATTTCTTCTACGGATGGGAACTGCTGCTGCTTTGCCAACATAGATATCGATTGTTGTTTTGTGCACGCCGGAGGCGTGTCAGGAAATTAGCCGGGGGTTNNNAGCGACAGTAACTGCTCGCTGTCGGCCGGCTTGGTGATGTAATCCGAAGCGCCGGCTTCGATGCATTTTTCACGATCACCCTTCATGGCTTTTGCGGTCAGCGCGATCAACGGGATTTGTTTGAACGCGTCTATATCGCGGATCTGCCGCATGGCGTCATAGCCGTCCATCTCCGGCATCATGATGTCGACGAGCACCACGTCAATGCCCGCAGCACTCTTCAAGATGTCGATTCCGTCCCTGCCGTTCTCTGCGTAGAGCACTTCCATGTCGTAGCGCTCCAGGAGACTCGTGAGGGCGAATATGTTCCGCATATCGTCGTCAATGATCAGCACTTTCTTTCCGGCGAGCACCGGATCTTTTTTGCGCACCTGTTCAAGCATTTGGCGCTTGGGTTCAGGCAGGTTCTCCTCGACGCGATGGAGGAAGAGCGCTGTCTCATCGAGGAGCCGATCGAGGGACCGCACATCCTTGACGATGATAGTCTCGGCCAGACGCCGGAGTTCGGTCTCTTCTCGCTGGCTCAGATCCTTGCCGGTGTAGATGATGATCGGGATATCGCCGATCTCGGTCTTGATTCGCTCCATCAGATCGAAACCGCTCATGTCGGGCAAACCAAGATCCAGCACGACACAATCGTAATGCTTGTTTCGCAGTTGGCTCAGCGCTTCTTCGGCTGTGCCGACGGCGACGGTTTCAACGTCGCCGTCTCCGATCAGCTCAACAATACTCTGTTGCGCGATCTTATCGTCTTCGATGACAAGCAGGCTCTTCACCCCGCGCTCCACGAACTTTTCAATCTTTCCGAGAGTGTTCCGCAGCACTTCCGGAGTGACTGGCTTGTTCTCGAAGGCGATCGCGCCCATCTTCAGCCCACGCTGTTTCGGCGACCGAGATGATGTGGACTGGAATGTGACGCGTCGATTTCGTGTGCTTCAGGCGATCCAGCACGCTCCACCCGTCCATACCCGGTAACTCGATATCGAGCGTGATCGCGCTGGGCGTGTACTGGCGTGCCATGGCAAGACCCGAGTCGCCACGCGTGGCCACAAGCACTTTGAAACCGCGCTCGCGAGCCATTTCCATCAGGATTTTGGCGAAGTTGAGGTCGTCCTCGATGATGAGCAGTGTCCGATCGGCCGGCTCAATGTCGGAGCGATCGTCGTCCAGAACGCTCTCCATGATCAACGGCTCAGGTTGGATCTCGTTCCCGGCGAGCGCCGGCTCCGCAAAGCGTGTAGCCGCATGCGATCGCCACTTCTTGAGATCCGGCGCGTACGATGACGGCACAAACAGGGTGAACGTGCTGCCGTCGCCGACGGCACTATCGAGCTGGATTTCTCCTCCGAGGAGCGACGCGATCTCACGGCTGATCGAGAGTCCAAGGCCCGTTCCGCCGTACTTACGCGTGATGGTGCCATCGGCTTGCTGGAACGGTTCGAAAATCATGCGATGTTTGTCCGCCGCAATGCCGATGCCGGTGTCCTTCACAGAAAAAGCGATTACGGATTCGGCATTGTTCAAAACTTTATTGTCCGGGTTCCATCCTCCTTTGGCCGGAGCGACATTGATCGAGACGCGTCCGCGTTCTGTGAACTTGAATGCATTCGAGAGTAGATTCTTCAGTACCTGTTGCAGCCGGCGTTCATCGGTATAAATGCCGGCCGGCAATGCAGGATCGGCCTCAATCGCAAAATCCAGCCCTTTATCGGATGCGACCTGGCGGAAAGTCCGTTCGACATACTCGCAGAGATCATTGAACCGGACCAGGTCGATGTCGATCTCCATCATTCCCGCCTCGATCTTGGTGAGATCCAAAATTTCGTTGATCAGTTCTAACAGATCCGAACCGGATGAGTAGATTGTCCGCGCGAATTCCCGCTGCTTATCAGTCAGATCTTCGCCCTCCGCCAACAGCTTCGCCAAAATCAGCATGCTGTTCAGCGGAGTCCGCAGCTCGTGTGACATGTTCGCCATGAATTCGGACTTGTACTTCGATGTGATGGCGAGCTGTTCGGCTTTTTCTTGCAGCGCGCGGCTGGCCCGTTCGATTTCCTGGTTCTTGCGCTCGACCTCCAGATTCTGTTTGGCCAGCAGGTTTGCCTTTTCTTCCAGTTCTTCATTAGTTTGCTGCAATTCATCCTGTTGTTGCCGCAAACGCTCTTCGGATTCCTGAAGTGTCTTTGCTTGTTCCTGCAAGCGGCGGTTGGTTTCAGTCAATTCCGCCTGGCGGCTTTGCAATTCATTCGCGAGCGTCTGCGACTGTTTCAGCAGTTCTTCCGTTCGCATTGTGGCTGTGATCGTGTTCAACACGATGCCGATCGATTCGGTGAGCTGATCGAAGAACGTCAGGTGAATGTCGCTGAAACGCTGGAAGGACGCCAGTTCGATGACCGCTTTGCTTTGACCTTCAAACAAGACCGGCAGCACCACGATATTTAACGGGGGCGCTTCGCCCAAGCCGGAGTTGATCTGGATGTAAGTCGGGGGGACGTCCGTCAGCAAGATCCGGTCTTTCTCGAAGGCGCACTGCCCGACCAAGCCTTCGCCGGACCGGAAGCGGTTCGCGATGTTCTTGCGTTCGCGGTAGGCATAGCTGGCAAGAAGCTTCATATCCGCTTCGCCGGTACATGTTGCATCGAGACGAGCGGCGCAAGCTCAGAAAGAATCAGTTTCGATACAGCCAGCAGGTCGCGTTGTCCTTGCAGCAATCGGGTGAATTTCGCGAGGTTCGTCTTCAACCAGTCCTGCGCCGTGTTCTTTTCCGTCGTCTCACGCAGGTTGCGAATCATTTCATTGATGTTGTCCTTCAGGGCCGCCACCTCGCCTGCGGCATCGACTGCAATCGAGCGTGAGAGGTCACCTTTGGTCACGGCCGTGGCCACCTCGGCAATCGCGCGCACCTGCGTGGTTAGAGCGGCAGCCATGCGGTTGACGTTGTCCGTAAGGTCTCTCCAGGTTCCAGCGGCACCAGGGACGGATGCTTGACCGCCGAGTTTTCCTTCGATACAGACTTCACGGGCCACGGTCGTGACCTGGTCGGCGAAAGTTGCCAACGTGTCGATCATGTTGTTGATCGTTTCGGCAAGTTCTTCGATTTCGCCCTTCGCCTCGAGTACGAGTTTTCGTTTGAGGTTTCCGTTTGCGACGGCGGTCACGACTTTCGCGATACCACGCACCTGGTTCGTGAGGTTGGACGCCATCAGGTTGACGTTATCCGTCAGACCCTTCCAGGTTCCGGCGACACCTTTCACTTCCGCCTGGCCGCCGAGCTTTCCTTCCGTACCGACTTCACGGGCCACGCGGGTCACTTCCGAAGCAAATGAGGAGAGCTGATCCACCATCGTGTTGATGGTGTTCTTGAGCTCCAGGATCTCGCCGCGGACGTCGACGGTGATTTTCTTGGACAGATCACCCGTCGCGACGGCAGTCGTTACAGCCGCGATATTTCGAACCTGGGCCGTCAAGTTCGATGCCATCGAGTTCACGTTGTCGGTGAGATCCTTCCAGGTGCCGGCCACACCGCGCACGTCCGCCTGACCGCCCAGTTTTCCTTCGGTACCGACTTCGCGCGCCACACGGGTGACTTCCGAGGCGAATGAGGAGAGCTGATCCACCATCGTGTTGATGGTGTTCTTGAGCTCCAGGATTTCGCCGCGAACGTCTACCGTGATTTTCTTAGACAGATCACCTCGGGCCACAGCCGTCGTGACTTCGGCGATGTTGCGGACCTGGTTCGTCAGGTTCGACGCCATGAAGTTCACGTTATCCGTGAGATCTTTCCATGTTCCGCCGACGCCCCGCACCTGTGCCTGGCCGCCAAGCTTTCCTTCCGTTCCGACCTCGCGCGCCACACGGGTAACTTCGGAAGCGAACGAGTTCAGCTGGTCCACCATCGTGTTGATGGTGTTCTTCAGTTCGAGAATTTCTCCTTTCACGTCTACCGTGATCTTCTTTGAGAGGTCGCCGTTTGCCACAGCGGTTGTGACTTCGGCAATGTTTCGGACCTGCGCGGTGAGGTTGTTCGCCATAAAGTTCACGTTATCGGTAAGGTCTTTCCACGTACCACCAATGCCTTTCACCTGCGCCTGCCCGCCGAGCTTTCCTTCCGTACCGACTTCGCGTGCGACGCGGGTGACCTCGGAAGCAAACGACGACAGCTGGTCCACCATCGTGTTGATCGTGTTCTTCAGCTCGAGCACCTCGCCTCGCGCGTCCACTGTAATTTTCTTGGTCAGGTCACCCCGGGCGACGGCAGTGGTCACCTCGGCGATGTTGCGGACCTGCGTGGTC
>QHXA01000156.1:15574-21552 GCA_003222755.1 Acidobacteriota bacterium | reverse complement strand
GCCTGGCCGCCGAGCTTTCCTTCCGTACCGACTTCGCGTGCGACGCGGGTGACTTCCGAAGCAAATGAGGAGAGCTGATCCACCATCGTGTTGATGGTGTTCTTCAGCTCCAAAATTTCACCGCGCACGTCCACTGTAATTTTCTTGGAAAGATCGCCGCGGGCGACCGCCGTAGTTACTTCGGCGATGTTGCGGACCTGGTTGGTCAGGTTGGACGCCATCGAGTTGACGTTATCGGTCAAATCCTTCCATGTCCCGGCGACACCGCGCACATCGGCTTGTCCACCGAGTTTTCCTTCGGTACCGACTTCACGCGCGACGCGGGTGACTTCCGAAGCGAACGAGGAGAGTTGGTCCACCATGGTGTTGATGGTGTTCTTCAGCTCGAGTACTTCGCCTCGCACATCGACCGTAATTTTCTTCGACAGGTCCCCGTTTGCCACGGCGGTTGTCACTTCGGCGATGTTTCGTACCTGGTTGGTGAGGTTATTCGCCATGAAATTCACGTTATCCGTGAGGTCTTTCCAGGTCCCAGCCACGCCCTTCACAATGGCCTGGCCGCCGAGTCTTCCTTCGGTGCCGACTTCGCGGGCCACGCGCGTCACTTCCGAAGCGAACGAGGAGAGCTGATCCACCATTGTGTTGATGGTGTTCTTCAACTCCAGAATTTCGCCTCGCACTTCCACAGTGATTTTCTTGGTCAAGTCGCCGTTCGCCACAGCAGTTGTGACTTCGGCGATGTTACGCACCTGCGTCGTGAGGTTGTTCGCCATGAAGTTCACGTTGTCCGTGAGATCTTTCCAGGTACCGGCCACGCCCTTCACGTCCGCCTGGCCGCCCAGTTTTCCTTCGGTACCGACCTCACGGGCCACACGTGTGACTTCCGACGCAAATGATGACAGCTGCTCCACCATGGTGTTGATGGTGTTCTTGAGTTCCAGGATTTCGCCCTTCACGTCGACTGTGATTTTTTTCGAGAGATCGCCGCTCGCAATGGCTGTTGTCACTTCAGCAATGTTACGCATCTGGGCTGTGAGGTTGGAGGCCATGAAGTTCACATTGTCGGTGAGGTCCTTCCAGGTACCGGCCACACCCTTCACCTGCGCCTGTCCGCCGAGCTTTCCCTCAGTACCCACTTCGCGAGCGACACGCGTGACTTCAGAGGCAAAGGAGGAGAGCTGGTCCACCATCGTATTGATGGTGTTCTTGAGCTCCAGAATTTCGCCTTTGACATCGACCGTGATCTTCTTGGACAGATCGCCATTCGCAACCGCCGTCGTCACGTCGGCGATGTTGCGGACTTGAGCGGTCAGGTTGGAGGCCATGAAATTCACGTTGTCGGTTAGATCTTTCCAGGTGCCGGCCACACCTTTCACTTGTGCCTGACCGCCAAGCTTTCCTTCTGTTCCCACTTCGCGCGCGACGCGGGTGACTTCCGATGCAAACGAAGAGAGCTGGTCCACCATGGTGTTGATGGTGTTCTTGAGTTCCAGGATTTCGCCTTTGACATCGACCGTGATCTTCTTCGAAAGGTCTCCATTTGCCACCGCCGTCGTGACGGCAGCGATATTACGGACCTGACTGGTGAGGTTCGATGCCATCGAGTTCACGTTATCCGTCAAGTCTTTCCACGTTCCTGCGACGCCGCGCACAACGGCCTGTCCGCCGAGCTTTCCTTCAGTTCCGACTTCGCGGGCCACGCGAGTTACTTCTGATGCGAATGTCGAGAGCTGGTCGACCATCGTATTGATCGTGTTCTTCAGCTCGAGGATTTCGCCTTTGACGTCCACGGTGATCTTTTTGGACAAATCGCCTCGGGCCACGGCGGTTGTCACTTCGGCGATGTTTCGAACCTGGTTCGTGAGGTTATTCGCCATGAAGTTCACGTTGTCGGTCAGGTCCTTCCATGTGCCCGCGACACCTTTCACCTGCGCCTGTCCGCCAAGTTTTCCTTCCGTGCCGACTTCACGCGCGACGCGGGTCACTTCCGACGCGAAGGTCGAGAGCTGATCCACCATCGTGTTTACGATTTTCGCGGTTCTCAAGAACTCGCCGGTCAGCGGACGGCCTTCAATTTCGAGAGCCATCGTTTGGGAGAGATCGCCTTTCGCCACCGCGCCGATCACGCGCGCGACTTCGGTTGTCGGTTGCACAAGATCGGCGATGAGGGTATTGACGGAATCGACGCAGGCCGCCCATGAGCCCGTGGCCATGGAAACGGAAGCACGCTGCCGGATGCGTCCCTCTTTACCAACAACGGTGGCCACGCGATCGAACTCTTTAGCCATCCGCTCATTCATGTCGATGACTTCATTCAGGGCATCGTAAATTTTTCCTGTGAGTCCGGTCTGCTCCGACGGCAGCCGAGTGGTGAAATCGCCTTTTCTGAAATCGGAAAGAACTTTTAAAAGTAACCTTGCATCGACGGTTTCTGTGGTCAGTTCAGCGATCCTAGTGGGCTTTGCCTTCATACATTGCTTCTCCCTGATGAAAAAAGGGACACTCCTCCCCCTACTGAAGGGCGGCTAAAAGCATCCGGTCTGCCAAAGGCTTTTAACTTAGGAGCCGTGGAAAACCAAGTACTTGTGTGCCGGGCTCGCATCATTCTATATAGGAGCATTCCTGGGGCGAGGGTTTTTCTCCCGCTTCTTGCGCACCAAGCCGGGAAATTTCGGCCAAGAAGCGGCACTTGGTTACCACCTGTTTCTGTGCGGGGGCTTTGACGGTCTGTAGCGGCGGTCTATGACCGCCGAATGGAGAGAATCATGTTCAAAGAGTTCAAAGAATTTGCGGTGCGTGGAAATGTTCTGGACCTGGCTGTGGGAATCGTCATCGGAGCTGCATTTGGAAAGATCGTGACTTCGCTGGTCAACGATATTCTGATGCCTCCCATTGGCCTTGTTCTTGGCCGGGTGGATTTCAAAGAAATGTTCGTCAGCCTTTCCGGAGTTTCGTTCCGGACACTCGCTGAAGCGAAAGCCGCCGGAGCTCCGACACTCAATTACGGCACGTTTTTGAATACGGTGCTGGAGTTCATCATCGTTGCGTTTGCGATCTTTCTCGTTGTGCGTACTGCAAACCGGATGCGCACACAACCGCAGCCGCCGGATCCGACAATGCGGGAGTGCCCCTTCTGCCGCATGGGCGTGCCGATCAAGGCGACCCGGTGCCCACATTGCACATCGGAGTTGGGCTCTCAAGTCTCGGGTGCGCCGAGCAGGTGAGCGGCTACGAGGGCGCCAGCTCGAGCTCAAATCCAAAAAATGTATCGGTGCTGTTATCCACGAAGGTGACGCGATAACGGTAGATCACATTCTGTGCAGAGCCCAGGATCTCAGTTACGGTCCCAGTGTTGTCTTCGCGAGGATGTACACTCGGCCCGACGGTTCGCACTCGGTCGCCAATATTGAAACGTGGCTTACGTGGTGAGGATGGTTCAGTCATTCAATTACACAAAGACTTCGCGTCCTCAGATTAGATAAGTTTTAGTACCTTAACGAAGGCCGGCAAGCATCCGCAATAACGCATTTTTAATGGCGATCGGGTGGCAGTCCCTTGCCACTGCTGCTGACTGCGACTTCCACTTCTTCTGCACTGCGCAAAGGCAACATGACAAGTAAAACGTCATTGCTGCGCAACCGATGCTCCGGTGATATAGGACTTAAAGGCGTTTTTTTATGTCGCGCTTCAAGCCGGCTGATCGTGTACAACTGATCAGCGACATCGCAAAATTTTATAAACACATTATCGGTGTAGTTCTGGACAGAAGTACTGATCAGAGATCGGTATTGGTTCAGTATCCCGTGCGCTTGGCGGACGGGACGGTCGGGACATTTTATGATTTTCAACTGCAGACACCGCCGCTTGTTCGGGCCCATGCCGTGTTCGATAGTTCTTTTTCGAAAGAACACGCCGGCGTTCGCGGTCCTTCAGAGGATCGGCACATGTGTTTGGCCGCAGCGGGAATTGAGATTCATTTAAAAATTACCGGCAGGGTTCAGAAATCGATATCCGGGCAAGTCCGGGCCGGAAACACTCCGTTAGCGGCCGCACTAGTCACTCCTCTGGTCGAGGACCGGCCGATTGACACCGTAGCGACGAATACCGAAGGCGAATTCGAGATCCATGAAGTGCCTGTGGGCGAAATCATGTTCGAAACCTGCGTCCCGGGCAAGCGAGTTGTCGCGTGGTTACATGTGTAGGCGCGGGCTTCAGGCCCCGCGCCTACGTCAGCAGCGTCGCTGTTGTCTTGTCGCGATCATCGGCGCGGCGCATGAGGATCACGACCACCAGGACCAGTAGCACCTGAATGACGCCGTACGAAGCAGCGGTGCCGTAGTTGGCGTAGTACAGTTCGTCATTGATCGCGATCGACAGCGGCCGATAACTAGGCGTGTAAAGCAGGATGGTGGCGACGAATTCGCCGACTCCGTCCACGAAAGCAAGCAGCGCGCCGGCCGCGATGCCTCGATACAGCAGCGGTAAAACGATGCGCCAAAACGCGTACCACCAACTCGCGCCGAGACTCCGGGCCGCCTCCTCAATTCCAACGTCGAGTTGCGCGAGCGATGCCGCGGTTGATCGGAATACGAGTGGCGAGAACCGGACAAAGTACGCCAAAGGCACCATCGCGAAGGTGCCTACCAGCACTCTTCCTAAAGCGAACGGCGACGGGTTCGCAAAAGCAGTGATCAGGTTAATGGCGACAACCGTTCCGGGCAATGCCCACGGCAGCATCACCGCCAGATCCATGACCGTTTTGCCGCGAAAGCCCATTCTTGCGATCACGTAAGCCGAAGCAACGCCGAGCAACATCGCGCCTGCGACCGCGATGGCGCTCATTTCCAGACTAGTCGTCACTGCTCGCCACGAATTGGCATTCGTGAATAGGCCAACAAAGTTTTGTAGTGTGTACTGGGACGGGAGCGGCGCGGTGCGCCAGGATCCGTTCACTGAAAACGCCAAAAGAAAAATCATCGCGATCGGTAGAACCAGGAAAATCGTCGAGACGGAGGCGACGATCACAAGCACTGTCTTCCACACTGCGCTCGTTACACGGCGCCGTTTTCGTGCCCCTCCTTTGGAAAGTGTGCTGTAGCCGGCGCGCTTCTCGTAGCTTCGCAGCGCAATTAAGAAGGTTATGGAAATCACCGCCAGCATCACCGATACGACAGACGCAAGGCCTAACTGGCCATTGAGCTTTGCGATCACGATCTGTTGCGTCATCACCTTATCCACATGAAACAATAGCGGCGCCGTATACGAAGACATCGAAGACATGAAGGTCAGCAGCGCGCCTGCGATGACAGCCGGAGTCAGCATCGGTAACAGGACCCGAGTCCATGCCTGAAATTTTGAAGCGCCGAGACTGTATGCCGCTTCTTCCAGTGAGTCATCGGACTGATCCAGCGCGACGAGCAATACGCCGCTGATACCGTCGATCGCGAACGTGGTCGGACTCGTGTGAAAGAGGTTCGCGAGCAATTGCGGGAACGTGCCGCCGATTCCATATAACAGCACGAACGCTTCGACGCCCATCAGCGGCGGAAGCGCAATGGGAACGAGAACCAGAACCTGGCAAAGTCCGCGTAGGGGAAATTCCCATCGCTTGAGCAGCACGGCCAGGGATACTCCTGTCACTCCGGAAGTAATCACACTCAAGACAGAAATGAGGAGGCTGCCGGCCATCGACTCACCTTGAGCGCCGGTGCGGAAATCGAAGAAGTTCGAGTATTCGGCAACTCCGCCACCACTGCCTGTGATGCTCTGCTGGAAAGTCGAGACCAGTGGTCCGACGACGTAGCCCCAGAGGACGATGGCCAATAGGACAATGATGACGTTTGAAGCGATTCGTTTACGAAAGAGGCTCATTTTGATCGAGACAGCCGCCGTCCGGATTGTGCGGAACTGCTGCCGGACAGCTAAATCCCCTCCTCAGCTGAGGAGGGGTGGCTGCGCCATCTAAGGTGCCTTCGGGG
>QHXA01000156.1:10900-15508 GCA_003222755.1 Acidobacteriota bacterium | reverse complement strand
GGGGAATTTTGCTCCGAACGCCAAGTTCCTTTCTTGAAACTCGACGGCTCGCTACAGTCACACCGCCCCCACCAAATGCACTGCGGCCGAAATAATCGATAACCGAACCCGCTGGCCCGCCGCTGGACGAGCCGAGGAGCCGGGGACTTCGATTTGCAATTTTCCAAGGGCTGTATCGACGATGCAGGAACGCACCGGCCCGCCATACTCCACGTCCGTGACAACACCGGAGAAGACGCCATTTTCGCTCGAAAGCTGAAGCGATTCCGCGCGCAGGCATACGCCGACGCGCGCCCCCGTCTTCAGGTCAACCCCAGGCGCACGGCGACGCGTATCCACCAGGAGTTCAGTGCCATCCGCGAAAGAGACAACACAGCAATGGTCTGAGACACTCCGGATCGTTGCATCCAGGACGTTGTTACGACCGATGAAATCGGCGACAAATCTTGTGGCCGGCCGTTCGTAAATATCTTCGGGAATGCCGACTTGGTGGATTTTGCCTCGATTCAAGACTGCGATGCGATTGCTCATCGCCATCGCCTCCTCCTGATCGTGCGTGACATAGATCGTTGTCACACGAGTCGATTGATGTAACAGCCGTAATGCAGCACGGGTTTCCTCGCGTAACTTTTTGTCGAGATTCGAGAGTGGCTCATCCAACAGCAACAGCTTTGGACGGATCACCAATGCCCGCGCCAGAGCCACGCGCTGTTGCTGGCCGCCGGAGAGCTGGTCCACGCGTGCTTCTCCCAGATCCACCAGTTGCACCTCTTCAAGCGCGGCGGCCACCCGCCGGCGCGCTTCCTCACGTGGGACTTTACGAACCTGAAGTCCGAATGCGACGTTTTTCGCAACAGTAAAATGAGGAAACAATGCGTAGCTCTGGAACACAAAGCCGATCCCGCGGCGATTCGGTGGATCATGCGTGACGTCTACGTTGTCGAACAGAATTCGACCGCCTGTGGGCTCTTCAAAGCCTGCGATCATGCGAAGCGTCGTCGACTTTCCGCAGCCGGAGGGACCGAGAAGTGTGAAGAACTCGCCCTCTTCGATCCTTAGTTCGATCGAGTCCACGACCTTGCCGGCGCGCGGGAAGGTCTTCGTCAGAGCTTCCAGCGTGAGGGCGGTCACCGGCCGCCCTTACCTTTGATGTTCTGGGACCAGTAGTTCATCCACTCGGTTTGTTTCTGGCTCAGCACGTCCCAGTCAATTTTCATTTCTTTGATGTTCAACTTGGCGAGCCAGTCTGGTTTATCCGCATCAGCTAGTTGTATCGCTGGAATTTGATAATAGTCTTTTGCCAGTTGCGCCTGAAGGTGCGGTTCAAGCAGGAAATTTTGGAACTCTTGCGCGGCCTCCATCATTTTGGGATTGTTCACGACGCCGATGCCGTCGATTAAGACCGGAACGCCGGACGCTGGAATCACGTAGGACCATGGACGGTTGTTCTTCAGCGGCTGGATGAGTGCGTCTTGCAGGTTCCACAACGTGATCGTGCCCACGCCACGATCGAGCTTCAGGTACATGTCATCGGGCGTTGGAGTGTAGACGATTGTGTTTGCGTCCAGTTTTTTCAGCCATTCGTAACCGGCATCCACTGAGCCAGTGCCGGCGTACTGGCGGTAGATCATCGCGCTGAAGATCGTGCGCATCGTGCCGGACGCCATCACATCCCGGACCACGATCTTGCCGTGGAACGCGGGAGTGATGAGATCATCCCAGTCCTTAGGAGCTTGGTCCGGCTTGAGTAAATCGCGATTGTAGATGATGACTTCAGGCAGCAGCATCTCCGCATACCATCGTCCGCGCGAATCTCTTCGCGACCCGTCGATGAGATTCGCGTTCGCGGGGCTGGATGGCGCCAACAAGTCTTCGTTGGCCGCCTGCTGTAGCGCTTGCAGCGTCCCTCCCCACAGAAAGCCGGCCTGAGGATTCGATTTTTCCGCCCGCAATCGGTCGAGCGCGGCCTGAGCGCCTAACGTGATGATATTCACACCGGCTTTGTATTTCGGATATTTCGCTGTGAAGAGACTCACCACGTGCGCGACTTCGTCCTTGTCGCGTGCGGTGTAGATGGTGAGAGACTGCTGGGCGCCATCATTCGAGCTAGCAGTGCATCCGCCGGCGAGCAGAAAGCCTATGAGCAGCAGTAACATTCGTCGCATCGCGAGGATCGTAGCATACCGGGACGGGTGTTAGGCTACTGGCCGGTCAGAAGGAGCTTAGTCGGTACCAGGTGCGTGCGCACCGCGGAGCAGTGCGATATGTCCAAATTCGAGTGGGCGGTCATAGACCGCCCCCAGCACCGCTCCGGCGAAATGCCGGGTAACTTGGCTACCACGTCTTCTTCAAGCGCACATCGAAGGCGAAACCGCCATTCTGATCCCGGACTCCGCTGATACCCACGCGTGGTGTGGCTTGATATTCCAGCTTGATGACCTGGCGCTGTGTCGAGGTCGCATCGGTTGCAAATGTGACAAACAAGTTTCCGGTAACGCGCTGCTGGATTGTGATCCGCGCGCCGGGATCTTGCTGGTTTCCGCCAAGGACAGGGTCGATGGATAGTTGAGAAAGGCCGGCAATTTTTTCAATGCGACTGGTGACCTGACCGCTCACGCTGGAAGCAATCATCGATTCAGCGCCTAGATTCCCAGGGGTCGGGTTTGCAGCCTGGGCCTCGCTGGTCTTCCCGAACACCAGAAGATTGATGATATCGGACGGCGGCAATGCGGGCTCTGATGTATACGTCGTGCGAAGCTGATCGATTGTTCCACGGAACAGCATGTGGATGTCGTAGTCCTGCACTTTTGTGCTGACGGCAAGATTCACGCGGGGTTCAATCCTGTATGGATCCACGAAATCTACACTGCTGGGCTCCAGAAAGTAGCGATTTCCGCGGAAGATCAAATCCCCACCCGTAACGTTCACGCGGCCGATCACCGCAGGGGCCGCCGCTGTGCCGCGGATTCGCAAGTTCGTTGCGCCCTGCACGCTCAGCTTACTGCTCGCCAGATTGAGATCGCTCGTCGAAACGACATTGATATCGAGATTCAAATTTCGTGCAAAGCTGCCGGGAGGCGCCGTGCTACCTGCCGGCCCCCCGGCGACGCCGGCAATGTCGCTAAGGTCGAATGTCGGGGAGAACGATAACTCCGTCAAACGGACCTGCCCTCGTAAGACCGACGATTCTGCCGAGCCGACGAACGTCAGATTCGTATCTATTCCCTCGCGAACTCCTGCTGGATACAGCGTGCGAATACCGTTTCCGTTCACCGCAACATTGAATTGAATGGCTGGCCGATATGTGACGCCACCGGTGGCCGTAAGCGTTCCGCCACTCACTTTGCCTTCGAATTTCTCGATTTCCAGGCGCGTCGTTGTGAGCGTCAGCACTCCATTCCCACTCTGCAACCCGAGCGGCAGACTGTCGCCGGCGAAAGCCGCATTCACGATTTTGATTTGACCTTGCACGTTCGGATTTGAGCGCAAGCCCCTGCCGTCGATGTTGAATTGAAGCTGACCGGAGCTCGTAACGTCGGGATTGAACATTTGTCCAAGCGCGAGATCGACCGTACCCAGCGCGACGACGGACATCGGGGCATTGCCGGCGACAGGCACGGTGCCTTGCAATTGGAGATCGGTGCCAGTTCCACGAATCACCGTTTTCTGTAAAGTCAGCACACCTCGGCTGTAGTCCACTTGGATCGGCTGCGCGGCGGCGAACTGAACGTTGTTTTTGTACGCAAGTGAAAGTGTTGGAATCGTGATATGCGCATCCAGCCGCGCGCTGTCTTTGAGCGGACCTCGTACTGTGCCGTGGATCTCCGTCTCACCCCGCAGGTCCGCGGCCTGCGTGGGTAGCGACAGCGCAATCAGCGGCTGGAGGGAAATGGGCGACGTGTCGAACGCTGCCTCCGTCTCAAAGTTTCCCGTCAGATTGACACGCCCGCGGCCGCGGACAAATGTGTTCAGCGTTTGCGATTGCGCCGAATCTAGCGCAACAGTCGCCACGTGTTGCGCGACGCTGGCCTGGAGCATAATGCCGTTGATCGTCTGATTCTGAATCTGCAGTTGCGGTATCTGGGCTGTGAGTTGCAAGCCAGGATCATCAAAGGTGCCGCTGCCCTTCGCGTTGAGATTGAGCGTGCCGGCGAGATTCAGATTTCGCGCACGCAGCGTGCGGAACTGATCGAGACGGATACCGACCGCCTGGAGATCTCCGTCATACGCTTTTCTCTTCGGAAAAAAAGTGAAGTTACTCTGCGCCGTTCCTGCCGGCATTCGCAAACCAACCCGGGCGCGGACTTCGTCACCTGTGCCCTCGAAATCAACATTGGCGGACTGAATAGGCTCATCCGCCACTGTAGCCTGCGTCAATGTCACGTTGCCTCGCCCGATCGGATTTAGCTCGCTACCGCGCAGCGACACATTGGCGGAAACGGTACCGGTGACCGGTGTTTGTACTCCAGCCAGGTTCTTGAGATCCGCGACATTCAGCTGTGAAGCATTCACATCCACTTGAAATGGGCTGGTATCTCGGAACGCCCACCGATCCAATCCCAAACTGACGTTGAAAGTAATCCGGCCACGATCGTTCGCTGGTGTGAG
>QHXA01000156.1:6189-10627 GCA_003222755.1 Acidobacteriota bacterium | reverse complement strand
TCTGGCCGGCTCGAATCGAGCTGCGGTTGAATGTTACGGTCTGCCCCGACGCCGAATAATCCGCGTGAACGCTGGCATTAATCGGTACGCTCGGCTGTGGGGGCGGTCTATTAGTGGCCGGGCGCGCGTAGAGCGCCCCTACAGCCGTCGCATCGGTCCGCGCCGTCAGCGTGTCGAATGCCTTCCGCCATTTTGCATCGACATTGGCATTTGTAGTTCCGGTTAGTCGGAAATCTTTCATGGCCTGGGGATTAATCAGCGCCTGAATGCTTGCCAAAGCAATGTTGTGCAGCGTCGCATGCAACTCCGATACTTGCGCGCCTGTGACGTCGTGCATCTTGAAAGATCCATTCATGCCGCCGCCAAGCAAGGCTGCTCGAAGATCGCGAACTTCAGCGTCGCCCCGTTGCAGCAGATATCGTGCGCTAATGTCGCGGATCAATGTATGGATCGTAGTGGTGTGGATCTGGAGGCCCGCGCTGGACAGATTACCGTCTACAGATAGTGTGTCGAGCAGCGGCCTTTTCGGATCGCTCTCGAACTTCGCGGATCCGGCGAGTTTCACCACGCCGACAGGCAGTGTCGCGTCCTTGAGCACTTGCCGAAGCTCGCCTGTATCCAAAGAAGCCTGATATGTCGCAGTCACATTCGGTTGGACGTAGTCATGCAGTCGTGCCGCAAGGCTGAATTGCGAAGCTCCGCTCGTCAGCAGGCTGCGGGTCAGAGTGAACCTGTCCGGCGTAGCCTCGAATTCCGCCTCCAGGCTGTGAACCAGCGGATTCAGATTTTGAAAGTGGATCTTTCCGTCCGTGTAACTCAGCCCGCCCGAATAACGCTTCGGGGCCGGATCGAAGGTGGATTGAAATTGGAAATTGTGAAGGTCTGCGTCCAACGCGCTCTTCTGGTCGTTGTAATACACCTCGCCCTGGCCAAGCATGACGTGACGCACGCCGAGGTCGAAGACACTCGTTTGCTGGTTCGAGTTTTTCGTTGTCGGCAGATTCGTGTCCCCGTTAGGGCCCACGAACACGCGCGCGACAGGATGATCGATGACGATATCTTTCAAATACCACTGCTGCTGCAGCAGCGAGACGATCTGAATGCCGACGCTGAGATGATCCACTTTCAACAGCGGCGGCGTCTCATAAGGCGGCGCGCCGTCGATTACAACGTCATACATATCCACAGCAGGACTCAGACCCGAGAGATGAACGGAGAAATCGCGCATCTTCAGTTGAATCCCGACTGTTTCGCTTAGTTTCGTATGAGCGATCCGCAATAAATATTGCCGGAACTCATTGTTGTGTATCAGCGCCACAATGCCGATGAAGAACACTGCGATGAGAATCATCAAGCCGCCGGCAATCCAGGCGGCGATTCGTTTCCAGTTGCGGCGCGGTCGCGGAGGTTCGCGGCGCTCGTAATAATCCGGAGGTAAAGGTACGGTACTCAAAACGCTTGCCCCAAAGTGATAAAGATCTGTGTGGCTTTGATGCCAGGTAACGGACTCAAGTTGTGACCGAGATCCACCCGGATCGGGCCAACCGGCGTGGCATACCGGAAGCCGATCCCGACAGAGTTGGTATATTGCTGAAAGAAGTTCTTGAAACCGACACGGTCAAAAACGTTGCCACCGTCGTAGAACGTGGCGAAGCTCAAGCCTTTCTTCAACGGCACGGGAATTCGAAACTCCGAGTTCAAAATCAATAGCTGTGTTCCGCCGGTCGGCACGCGGATGAACGCGCAAGTCGAAGGATCGGCCGCGTTGCTGCAAACCGGCACGGTGGTCTGCGGACCCGCTCCGTTCAGCGGAAAGCCGCGCAGCGTACTTCCGCCGCCTGAAAAGAATTTCTGACTTAGCGGGACGTGACTGCCCGAGGACGCCTCTGCGAATCCGACTCTTAAGCTGTTGGCCCAGACGATGCCTTTCAGCTTTTTGTAAGCCGCAGCTTGGGCGAGCAGCTTACCGAAATTGACGTTCGATCCGACGATCGCCGGATTCATGTCGACTTCAAAGCTGTCGTACATGCCCGTATGTGCATCAAGCGGATTGTCCCGAGTGTCGCGGATCCAAACGGCAGCCAATGTTGAAAGGCGGGTGTGAAGGTCTTCTTTCGGCACGAGCTCTGGGATCAAGAGATTCGTCAAGCCGGTCCGTGTGAGCGTGTACCGTAACGAGAGCGTCTGTGTTTTCTTCGCATTGATCGGCTTTTGAAGTTGGAATCCAAATTGTCCCAACCGGGCATCGAAGATGGGGTTCTCTTTGTTCTGCTCCACAGTCGTTGTGAGGCTCGCCGTCCAATCCGTCCATCTGAAGTTTGGATCGCTGAAAACAATTGATGCCCGGCGATCGAGCGGGCCGTAGAGGCTGCCGATCGTGATGGTCTCCGCCTTTCCGCGAACGTTACTCCGCGTGTACTGGAAATTGACGCGAGGACCTGCCACGCGGCGCTGGTTGGTTTTGAAGGTTGATGGCAGTCCCACTGGCGGCAGGCCCGGTAAAGCGACAGTCCCGGTCGGAACGCTGCCGCCCTTGTTCACCATTTCATATCCGAAACCGTATGTCATCGAGTTGCGTTTGGACTCATGCACCTTGACGATCACGTCCTCTTGTTCTTGCGATGTGATTTGCCGCCGCGGATTGACTTCGGCCCAGTCGAATATGCCGGTCGTAAAGAGCCGGCTTTCGGATTCGAGAATCTCTCGTTCCGTCAGCGGGAGTCCGATTTTCAACGTTCGCGTTTGCTTGCCGATGAGCGCGTCCTTTGTAACATTGTTTCCTAATGTGACAATGTTGCTCGTCTTGACCTGTGGACCTTCGTTGATCTTGTAAACAACCTCGAATTTGTGCGAATCGTTCGGTACCGGCTCCGCTGTGGCATTGAAGGTAGCGGTGAGATAGCCGTGTTCGAGGTAATACGACATAATTTTGTTGCGATCGTCGTCGACGGACTTCTGCGCGTACGGCTGGCCGGGTGCAAGCCGTAGTCCATCAGGCGCGAGCTGTTTCAGAGGAACGGAACTGTTTCCTTCAACGCGAAAAGCATCGATCGTGTCCTGTGGACCTTCGTTAACGACGAACGTGACGATGACGTTTCCATCATGTATGTTGAACTGCGGCGTAACCTTGACTTCATTGAATCCTTTCGACTGGTAGAAGGCTTCAAGAGTTTTGATACTGCTTTCGTTGTAGCTGCCCTTGGAAAGAAGCCCGGCTTCCTGGACGTTGACATGTCCCTGAAGCTCGTCCTCTGCGAAATGACTGTTTCCATTGAAAGCAACATCTTCGATCTTTTTGCGTTCGCCTTTTTTGACTGTGTACAGAATGGTGATCCCATCCGGCCGAGCGCGCGTTTCCGTATCGACTTGAACATCGAAAAAACCTTTCTCGCGGAATCTTTTTAGTAGATTCTGCCGCCCTTCCTGGATCAGCTCCGGCGCCAGACCATTCTGCTGATAGACCGGCAGCAGCTTGTGCCGGGTCCAAGGCCAAAGGTGCGTGCCTTCAACATAGGCGTGCACAGGTGGCCCTGGCTGTACATCAAATGAGATCTCGGCGCGATTGGTTTCCGGGTTGTAGTCTGCGCCGATCAGCTTCACCACTGCTCCGAGGTGATTTTCGTTTTGCAGGTGCGACTCTAAATACTGCGTCGCGTTTTGCAGCGTCTTCAGTGAGTAATCTTTTCCTTCTCGAATGGCTGACGACTTGATGCGAGCCCGCAGCGACCGGAGACTGCTTTTGAGGTGTTCGGTCTCATCGGGCGTCGTTCCTTGGATGAGAATGTCGCCGAACTTCGCCACTTGATTTAGCTTCACCCGGAAATTGACGTTAGCTAAGCCGTTGGTCCTGTCGACTTGCACTTCGGGCGTTACCTCTGCCCGAAAATATCCATTGCGCTGCAGGAACGTGAGCAACGACTCGCGCGCTTTCTGAACATCGATCGAAGAGTAGGGCTCTTGCTGAACATAGCTGGCGGCGAGAATCAGCCGGGAATACGGGAACCGCTCCGCGCCGGGGAACTGGTACATGCCGAAGTAAATCGCAGGTTGCAGAACAAACACCACGCGCACACCGTCCTGCTCCGGCCGCAGATCCAGTTGAACATCCTTGAACTTGCCGGTGCGTTCCAGTGCAGCGACCGTTTGCTCAATTTTTGCGATTGAAAACGCTTCTCCGCTACGCTGCGCAACGAGCGGCATCATCTCGTCTAGATTCAAGTCGGGTTGCCCCGCCAGTTCAATGGACGAAACTTTTTGACCTTCATAGGAAAGAAGTTCGACTCTCTGAACCGGACTTTGCGGGAGTTCTTGTGAGGGGTGCGCGCCGGCTAACAAAGTTGTGCACAGCAGGAGCCCGAGCAGTGCTAGATTACAACCATGCAGCAAGCGTGCCTTTTTTGCAGAATAATTAAACACGATACGCCCGCGGAGTTTGTTC
>QHXA01000156.1:5571-6164 GCA_003222755.1 Acidobacteriota bacterium | reverse complement strand
AGGACCTCCGGCCACAAGCGCCTGTGCACCTGCTGGTCACTCCCAGAAAGCACATACCAACGCTGAACGATCTACTGCCGGAAGATAACGCGCTTATCGGCCAAATGTTTCAAGTTGCCAAGAAATTAGCCATGCAATCAAACATCCATCAGAAGGGGTACCGCACGGTGTTCAATGTGAATGCTGGAGCGGGGCAGTCGGTCTACCATGTCCATCTGCACCTGCTTGGTGGACGCATGTTCAGTTGGCCGCCGGGATAATAAGCGTTTTTGTGGGCTATCTATATCTGTCCGGCAAGTCCCGTTCGGGTGGACCGTCGTAGGCGACATCTTTTATATCCACGGCTCGAAAAGGGCGTTCGCGGGTGGTCTCTTCGACGGCGTGCGCGGCGAGTCCGACAACGCGGGGAATGATGAAAAATGCCCGGCCATATTGCCAGCCGATTTCGATATCGGAAATAATTCCTGAAATCACGCCGTCGATATTGGCCGGAAGCTGAAGTTCGTGTCCGATAGATTCGACAAGCGCTAGATGAGCGCCTGCGACTTTCCATTCCTTGGCTTTGGCGATGAGTGTCAGCGTGCGTGGATCAC
>QHXA01000156.1:0-5526 GCA_003222755.1 Acidobacteriota bacterium | reverse complement strand
ACGATCTCTGACGCGGTTGAACCGGACTTGGTGCTTTCCTGCAACAGCTTTGCGCATTGTTCAATCGCGCCGCCGTGATGATCGCCTAACGAGATTACTCCTGCCGCGACCGCTGCCTGGAGCGGCACTCCGCCCGATGCTACAAATCGTGTTGCATCGATCGACGGGGCTAAGAATGAATGATCGGTGCTGGAGACAACGATCATCTCAATGATTCGGCCTTCGTTGCCTGTGGGGAGTTCGCCCGTGAACGTCAGGTAAATGATGTCGCCGAACGAGCAATGCGCCATGAGGTCCTGCACCCGATACCCGCGAATTAGAATCTTGTTCGGCTCGACAGCGGAAAGAGAAGTCTTCCAGAAGGGTTCACTCATCGGTTACTCACGGTCAATAATGCACATCGTGCGGAGTTGTGATCGAAAAATTTGCCGCATTCTGAGAAAAAAATCCTGATAATCCTTCGACTGGTAATCCGGATAGGTCCAAGGAAAAAACTGGTAAGTGTTGTTTTTGAAATGCATCGTAACTTCGCCGAAGATGCCGCCGCCCAAATAGATTCTGTGATAAAAATTCTTCGTAGAGGCGAGAACGACTTTGGCCTGCTCAATATAGCCAGGATCGAGGTTGACCGGGCGTTTGACCGTTAAGCGTGGATTTCTCAGGAGCGGCGCTAATTCGTCTTCGAGTTGATTCGTTTGCCTCTTGATTTCCGGCAGTTGATCCGCTTCAATAAGCCGCTCGAACGAGAAGAACACCCGATCGATCAGGTCGCCCATTTCCGCTTCGTAATAGTTGGTGAAGTCGAATGGGATGACGTCGGAACGGTGATCGATGCCGCCGTACGCGGCAGCCAGACGTTCTTGTACCTGCGGAATGAATTTGTTGTTGGACACGAGAACGCCGATAAATAGCTTCACTGGAGTGAATTGACGGATCGTACCCATAGAGATCATGAAACAACTATCACTAAAGGAAATCCAGGACAAATACGCGGATGGTGCTGCCGTCTCATCCGCCATTCTTCGCAAGCTTCAGCGCGACCCGCGCACCGGCGCGCGCCGGCTATATCAGATCTTGGCGAAGCGATATGAGCAGCAGAAGAAGGAACGCAACCGTGTGTGCGCGATGCTTCACTTCGAACGACTGCTTTGGAAGGCGGGAATTCAATACATCGCCGGGGTGGACGAAGTCGGCGTCGGACCACTGGCAGGTCCGGTCATCGCGGCTGCCGTTGTATTTCCGCCGGGCACAGAAATTGACGGCATCGACGATTCGAAGATGCTCGATGAAGATGTCCGTATTCGTCTCGATCGCGAGATTCGGCAAAAAGCATCAGCAGTCGGCTTGGGGGTGGTCGAGGTTGAGGACATCGATCAGATCAACATTTACCACGCAGGAATTCGGGCCATGCAACTGGCGCTTTCGAATTTGCCCGTTGAACCGCAACATATCCTTGTCGATAGCCGGACCATTCCCGGCTTCAGGCAACCTCAGAACAGTTTCGACAAAGGCGATGGAATCAATTTCTCGATCGCATCGGCTTCTATCGTGGCAAAGGTTTATCGTGATCATTTGATGACTGAACTCGATTCGAAATATCCCGGCTACGGTTTTGCGAGCCACAAAGGCTATGCCACGCCCGAGCACCAGCGCGCCATCCGCGAACTCGGCCCGTGTCCCATCCACCGCCGCTCTTTCGATTACATCCGCGAAATCTGCGGTCAATACTGTGATCTCTATTACTCACTCAAAGAGCGCGGCTATGCCTGCACATCACGTGAGGAACTTTCGGCATGGGAATTCGAGGTCAAAACCGCCGAGCAAAAGCTTTCGTTCAACGAAAACAAAAAACTTCATCTAACGGCAACCCGCCTCTGGAAACGAATGGCGAGAGTGACACTGTAGGGGCGGTCTATGACCGCCCCTAATCCTTCAGCCCGCGAGATTGTGGGCGGTACGCGAAGCGCAAGCGCGATAGCGCGCAGCCGTAAGACGCGAAGCGCAAGCGCGATAGCGCGCAGCCGTAAGACGCGAAGCGCAAGCGCGATAGCGCGCAGCCGTAAGAATAGACCGCCCCTACAGAAAGCCACCATTCATCGTGCCGCGCTATTGCTGCTATTGCTGCTGCCCGTGCTCGCTGCCGGTCAGCCGCAGCAACAAAAGGCGGCCAGAGCGGTATTGATTGACGCGCCTATCCATGTCGATGGTTTGCTTGATGAGCCGGCGTGGGAGCAAGCGCCGGTGCTCAGCGACTTTCTTCAGAAGGATCCCCGGGAAGGTGAGTCGGCCACCGAGCAAACGGAGATTCGGATTCTCTACACCAAGAAAAGCATTCTGTTTGGAATTCGGTGTTTCGATTCCGAGCCGGCACGTATTCTTGCCACAGAATTGCGGCGCGATAACGAGTTCACTAACGACGACAGCATCTCCGTCATTCTGGATACGCTTCATGATCGACGAAGCGCGTTCTTATTCCGCACGAATCCGCTGGGCACGCGCTATGACGCGCTGGTGACCGATGAAGGACACATCGTCGACGTCAATTGGGACGAGATCTGGTACGCCGCAGCCAAGGTCACCGACACCGGCTGGACCGTCGAAATAGAAATTCCATTTAAAGCTCTCCGCATCACTAATGAAAAGGAGCAAACGTGGGGCATCGATTTCGAGCGCATCATTCGCCGCAAAAGCGAATTCGCTTATTGGAACAATTATCGCCGCGGTTTCGATTTCAAACAGGTTTCCTACGCCGGAGTCCTGGCGGGCTTACACGATCTCAGCTCAGGCTTGACGCTGCGGATCAAACCGTTCGCGAAGACGGCTCTGACGCAGACCTCGACAATTCCATCGATGAAAGACGAAACGCACAGCGTCTCCGATGTTGGATTGGAAGATTTGAAGTATCGAGTCACTTCGGATTTCACAGCGGACTTCACATTGAATACCGATTTTGCCGAAGCCGACGTCGATACGCAGGTTCTCAACCTCACACGGTTCCCCGTTTTCTTTCCCGAGAAGCGCGAATTCTTTATCGAGGGCGGCAGCATTTTTGATTTTGGTCCTGGCGGAGGCGCGGCTTCGGAATTCAAATTCTTTTTCAGCCGGCAGATTGGACTATCTGCGGATCGGCAAGTCATCCCCATACGTTGGGGAAGTAAGTTCACAGGCAAATCCCGGGGTTGGACAATCGGTTTGCTCGACGCACAAACCGAGCGATTTGGCCTGACTCCGCGGCGGAATTTCGCCGTCGCGCGACTGAAGAAGGATGTTTTTTCGCGCTCCTACATCGGCGGCATCTTTACGAGCCGGGATGCCGCCGGCGGTTCAAGCGATCCCTACAACCGCAGTGTTGGCGTTGACGCGAATTTTATTTTCTTCCGGCATCTCAATATTTCTCCGATCCTGGGTTCCACATTTACTCCCGGAAAAAACAAAGATCAATGGGCCGGACGCGGACGCGCGGTTTGGGACTCCGATCTCATCGGTGCCGAAGTCGAAAGAATGGTTGTGCAAAGGGCCGTGAACCCGGAAATGGGCTGGCTCTTGCGCAGGGATTTCACGAAATCGAAAGCGCGATTTGAAATCAGACCTCGTCCGGAAAACAAAAGCATTCGACAGCTGTTTTTCCGCGCCAATGTGGATTACTACACCAACCAGGCGGGCCAGTTGGAAAGCCGCAATCAGGACCTCACGTTCGAATCCCTTTTTCAGAGTGGCGATCGGTTGTTCATACGATACAGCCATTTGTTCGATCTCATACGAAAGGCTTTCGATATTCAGAACCGCCTTTCCGTTCTACCGGGAAGCTATACATGGGACTCGACGCAGATTCGGTTCACGATCAGTCCGAATCGACAACTTTCGGGCGATCTTGGTCTTCGACATCAGCGAGGCTTCTATGGGGGATCGAATACCGAGGTGAGTTGGACTCCGATCTGGAAGGCTAGCCGGAATCTGTCAGTGGCTCCGGCGTATCAGTACAATCGCGTGCGGCTGCCGAATGGCGAATTCGATTCGCACATTATGAACAGCCAGGTGAATTATGCGTTCAATGACCGCTGGCTGACCTCCACTACCGCTCAGTACAATAATGCGGCACGAGTGGCTGTCGTCAATTTCCGCCTGAATTACATCTACCGGCCGAATGATCACTTCTTTCTTATCTACAATGAAGCCAGAACCCTGGCGGGAGCGCCCAATACTCAATCCAGGAACCGGTCCATCATCGCGAAGGTGACGCATTCCTGGGACTTTTAGCAGACGGTTGGATCTGCGCATTTGACCGAGATGTCTGACATGGCAAACTGAAGAGTATGCGATTACCCGTCATCGATCTATGTTCCGACGACATGGCCGCACAGCTTCATCAAGCGTGCGGTGAGTACGGGTTCTTTTACCTCGTGAACCATGGAGTCGACGAGGCTCTTCAGGTTCGACTCGAAGACCTCAGTAGAAAATTCTTCGCTCAGGATCTGCAGACAAAACTAGAAATACAGATGTCACGTGGCGGCCGGAGATGGCGGGGATATTTCCCGCTGGGAGGCGAACTCACCTCGGGCCAGCCCGACCTGAAAGAAGGCATCTATTTTGGCGCGGAGTTGAGTCAGGACCACCCGCTTGTGAAGGCTGGAACGCCGCTCCACGGGCCAAACCTTTTTCCTAAGGGGATGCCGGAATTCGGGCAGGCCGTGCTGGACTACATGGCTGCGATGACGCGGCTCGGGCACGTTCTGATTGCGCACATTGGCCTCAGCCTCGGCCTTGAAGCTTCCTATTTTGCGGATCATTACACTGCGGATCCGCTCATTCTGTTTCGCACATTCAATTATCCTGCGCATTCCGGCATGGGCTTGGGTGTCGGGGAGCACACCGATTACGGTCTGCTGACGATCCTCAGGCAAGACATGTGCGGCGGCTTACAGGTGAAATCGAAATCTGAGTGGATCGACGTCACTCCAATACCGAATGCGTTCGTCTGCAATGTCGGCGACATGCTGGATCGCCTCACGGGCGGCCGCTACCTGTCGGCGCCTCATCGCGTGAAGCACGTTGCAGAACACGATCGTCTTTCCTTCGCATTTTTCTTTGATCCGAACTTCAATGCCGAAGTGAGGCCGATCCGAACCGGTGCTGCTGTGATCGACAACAGGGACGAGCGCTGGGACCACGCCAGTGTTCATGAATTTCGTGGCACTTATGGCGACTATCTACTAAACAAAATATCCAAAGTCTTCCCGGAGCTGATGCGAACGACATTGTGCGGCTTGAGTTGAAAGATGATCTTCAGCTTCCTTCCTCCCGTTGTCCGGCCGAGCAACTTGGCTACTGCAGCCCCAGAGCCCGGGCCGGGTTCGTCTTCGCCATCAGGTCGATCTCGGCCTGCGAGAAACCTTGTTTGCGAAGGCCTTCAAAGAAGGCGGCGAGACCATCGGGATGTAACGGATTGCCGGGCTGACCCAGATCGCTCGATAGAATGCAAAAAGGAGGGCCAACCTGGCGAATGGCCTTCGCGTAATCCTCGATTCG
>QHXA01000155.1:1046-6372 GCA_003222755.1 Acidobacteriota bacterium | reverse complement strand
TACACCGCAGAGAAATATACTCATCGATACTACGTACGAGCGGAATGTCCCAACAATTGAAAAGTCCATCCAGCAACTGGGTTTCAAGGTTTCCGACATCAAAATCGTACTCGGCAGTCATGCGCACGGCGATCATCAGGAAGGTGATGCGCTGACGAAGCAGATGACGGGCGCGCAGGTGATGGCGATGGCGGAGGACGTGCCAGCACTTCAGGCGATCAAGCCTGGCGGCAAAGACCATCCGATCGACAGGATTCTGCATGACGGAGAGCCGGTGATGCTGGGCGGCACGACACTCGTCGCGCATCTCACGCCAGGCCATACGCGCGGCTGCACGACGTGGACGATGAAGGCGCAGGAGAGTGGAAAAATGTACAACGTAGTCATCAACTGCAGCCTGCGTCCGCCTACGATGCTGACGCCCGCCATTGTTGATGAGTTCAAGCGCTCTTTCAAACTTGTGCGCTCGCTGCCTTGCGATGTACAACTCGGGGACCACCCGGCGCAGTACGAAATGGAGGCGAAGTACGCGAAGCTCAGAAATGGCGGGCGGAATCCGTTCGTCGACGCTGCCAGTTGCAAGAGAGAGGTGGACATCGAGGAAGCCATGTTCCATGCGATTCTCGCCGAACAACAGAAACCCGCGCAACGGTAGGGTCGCTCGACTGCACTTTGGCCAAAGAGGAGGATGAAATGAGCAAGATTTATCTCGCCATGCTCACCTTATGCGCGATGCTGCCGGCTGCAGTTGCTCAAACGCCGGCTCCTGCGGCGCCTGCTCCAATGATGCCGCCTTCGCTTCCGCCGGCATTCGTTGTTGATTTGATGGCCGCGCAAGGGTCTGCGGCGTTTGGCGCGCAGTGGAAGACGATGGAAGCGAAGATCATCAATACCAAGCCGATACCCGACGCGCTGCCCCAATACAAGACTGCGTACGACATCGAACCACACGCCGGCGAGAGCGGGTTTGACGATTCCAAATGGCCGACGATCGAAGCCAAAGATCTGGCTGCCCGCCGCAGCGGCGGCCACGTGGCGTTTATCTGGTACCGCACGAACCTGACGATTCCGGCAAAAGTTGGCGATTTCGAAACGGCAGGCGCCAAAGCAGTGCTGACGGTATTGGTGGACGACTATGCCGAGGTCTGGATCAATGGACAGATACCGCGCCGCGCTGGCTATCCCAGCCCGGCGACAATCCAGGGATTCAACATGCCGAACCGGGTCGTACTCGCGGAGGCTGTCAAGCCAGGCGACAAGTTCCAAGTCGCGATCTTCGGCATCAACGGACCGATTTCGGCCGCTCCAGCCAACACCGTTTGGTTCCGCGAAGCGAAGGTCGAATTTTACCGGTAGAGGAGGCTTCTACGAAACTACGTCAGCGTATCGCACGACGGAACGCAACGAGGATGATTTACTTTGGCCTCATGGTGGTCATGGTGGCCATCGGCGCCGTTGTTTTCCTTGGATCTCCGGCTCAGGTCAACAGCCAGCGCGACACTACTGATGGCATCAACATTGGCGGCAGCGACCTCGGCGGAGTCGTCACGAGCACCGGCGGCCGGGAAGCCGGCGTGTGGGTGATCGCGGAGACGACCGATCTTCCCACCAAGTTCGCCAAAATTGTTGTGACCGATGACAAAGGCCGGTACGTCATACCCGATCTTCCGAAAGCGAATTACAGCGTCTGGGTGCGAGGTTACGGCCTGATCGACTCGCCGAAAGTAAAGACAACACCCGGCAACATCACAAACCTGAAGGCCGTGATCGCGCCCACAGCCGCACAGGCGGCGGAATACTATCCCGCGATTTACTGGTTTTCCATGCTCCATGTGCCGCAGAAAAGCGAGTTCCCGTTAGAAAAAGTGACGAGCCAGGGCGCATGGCTCAATATCATCAAGACCGGCGCCTGCCAATCCTGCCACGCGCTCGGTACAAAAGGAATGCGTACGATCCCGAAGGAGCTTGGCGAATTCAAAACCTCCGTAGAAGCATGGTCGCGGCGCCTTCAGTCCGGCGGCGCGCGGGCGCTGATGGCTCGCGACATCAGCCGGCTCGACAGCGATCGCGCGCTCAAATTCTTTGCCGATTGGACGGACCGTATATCAGCCGGCGAACTGCCGTTTGCGAAGCCCGAACGACCACAGGGTATCGAGCGCAATATCGTGATCACGCTGTGGGATTGGAGCCGTCCGACCGCCTATCTGCACGATGAGATCTCGACGGACCGGCGCAATCCGAGGGTGAACGCAAACGGCAAGATTTACGCCTCGACCGAAGACAGCACGGATTTGTTGCCGATCCTCGATCCGAAGACGAACAGAGCAACGGAAGTGTTGCATCCGGTCCGTGATCCCAACACGCCGTCCTCCAAGAGTAATCCGTTTGGCTCTTCTCCGTACTGGGGTGCCGAGCCCATCTGGGACAGTAAGACTCTAAATCACAATCCCATGATGGATGAAAAAGGACGGATCTGGTTTACGTCGCGCATTCGTGCCAGCAAGAATCCGGATTTCTGCAAGCAAGGATCGGATCATCCTTCGGCCAAGGCATTCCCGATCGAGGAAGCGGATCGGAATCTGTCGATGTACGACACGGCCGCTGGAAAGTTCACATTGATCAGCACGTGCTTCCCCACGCACCATCTCAACTTCGCCCAAGATGCCAATCAAACGCTGTGGACCGGCAGTGGCATAGGCGGTCCTGGGGTGATCGGTTGGCTGAATCGAAGAATGTTTGAGGAAACCGGTGATGAAGTGAAGTCCCAAGGCTGGACGCCATTCATTCTTGATACTAACGGCAACGGCAGACGTGACGCGTACGTGGAACCGAATCAGCCGGTCGACTCCACTAAGGACAAACGCGTTTTGGTGAACATCTATGCTGTTAGCGTAAGCCCTGCTGACGGCTCCGTCTGGGGAACCGTGGTCGGATATCCCGGCCAAATCGTCCGCGTCCAACCCGGATCCAATCCGACGGAAACCGCGGTAAGTGAAATTTACGAGGTACCATTACCTGGCTTCGGACCACGCGGCGGAGATATCGATAACAACGGCGTGTTCTGGGCGTCGCTGGCCAGCGGACATCTCGCCAGCTTCGACCGGCGAAAGTGCAAGATGCTCAGAGGGCCGACCGCGACGGGCAAGCATTGCCCCGAGGGCTGGAGTTTCTACCAGCTGCCCGGACCACAATTGAAGGACGTGAAAGATCCCGGCAGTGCGGAAGCGAGCTATTACACCTGGGTGGATCGGTTCGATACGTTTGGTCTCGGCCGTAATATACCGATCGCGATGGGTAACCTTAACGACTCGATCTTTGCCTTAGTGAATGGGAAGTTCGTCGACTTCCGAATCCCTTATCCGAGCGGATTTTTTCCTAAGAACGTCGATGGACGCATCGACGATCCGAACGCCGGTTGGAAGGGCAGAGGGTTATGGTCAACCTCTGGCACCAGGACAATGTTCCACCTCGAGGGCGGCAAACAAAATCAGCCAAAGGCTGCACGCTTCCAACTACGCCCCGATCCGCTCGCGCGGTGAATAGAGAAATGAAATGGAATGCGAAAGGAGTTTCCAAATGAAAATCCGTTTGTGTGGTTCGAACATTATTGCTGTTGCCATCGTGGCTTTCGTATGTTCGGCGCCCATATCCGCCGCCGGCCAATCTGCATCACCGAAAACGCAGGATATGCCCCGCCTATCTAACGGCAAGCCGGACTTCAGCGGAGTTTGGGATCACCCGCGCGTTGTAGACATAACCAGAGATGGAAAGACATGCGGGGGTAGCACGCCTGGCTGTAGCCAAAAAGGCGCTGGAGAGCTTTCCTTCACACCTGAGGGCGCGAAACGATGGCAGGGTTCACATATTGACTACACCGCCTACTGCCTGCCGTGGGGCTACTCTCGAGCGGGGCAAGTGGAATATCCGCTCGAGATCGTGCAGAAACCTGACCGCCTTGCGTTCCTTTTCGAATCGAACAATATTTTCCACGTAGTGTTCACGGATGGACGTGATCACCCCAAGAATCTCGAGCCGAACTGGCTCGGACACTCCGTAGGCAAGTGGGAAGGCGATACATTAGTCATCGACACGATCGGTTTTAACGGAAAGACTTATATCGACACGTCGGAACATCCGGCCAGCGACGCTCTGCATGTCATCGAACGCATTAGCTACATTGATGGCCAGCACTTGAGCTATGAAGTCACGTGGGAAGATCCGAAGATCTACACGAAACCGATCAAGAACACCAGAGTCTACGCACGCATGAAACCCGGCGACGAGCTGATGGAATATTGGTGCATGGAGAATAACAGGACGCTGCTTGACGGCCACTTGCCGCCGCTGCACTTAGAGCAATAGCTGTGTTGCACGGTGAGACGCTTCGGCACCGCGGTGGCACCGCGGAGCGGTGCGAGGAGATTAGCCAGGGGTAGGCGTTTTTGGCGTACCCCTGGTATCCACACGAACCAAGAATCGCACCCCGGCAGCGGTGCGGGGCCGATAGTCGTCGACGTATGCCAGGGACGCAAAAACCGCGTACCCATGGCTAATTTCCTAGCACCGCTCCGCGGTGCTCTATGAAGAAGGGGCTCATGCAAAAACAACCGAATCAGCTGAAAAGGGCGACCCTTCCGGTCGCGGTAGTGCTTGTCACCGTTGTTTTCTGTTTGTCCAGAGTGGAACGACCGGGCGTTCGGCAAGCCACCGGCTATCCGCAATTGATTTCCATCCAGGATTTGCCTACGGATGGAGAATGGTGTCCGCCACCCGCGGCTGCATCGCAGGACGATACCAATTTGTTTGCGGCGTTTGGAGATTCATCCGTTTATGCGAGTTCGCAGGAGTCGGGCCAAACCGGTGTCATCACTCGTCCGCCGATCCGAACAATTCGCGATAAGGATCCAATCTACAGCGCCGTTGCTGTCGACACTCGATTCGACGAAGTCATCTTCATGGACAACAACAACTGGGCGCTACGCGTGTTCAACCGGCTCGACAATACGCCGGCAGACGCCCCGCTTACCGAACCGAAACGTATAATCGCGGGCCCCGAGACGGATATTCAGTTCAACAACGGCCTCTACATCGATCCGAGGAACGGCGATATCTATTCGGTTGAAACCGACACGGGCGACAAAGTGGTTGTATTCCCGCGCGAGGCAAACGGAAATATCAAACCCGCGCGTATCCTGGCGACACCTCATCGAGGGTTCGCATTAGCTGTCGATGAAGAAAAGCAAGAGCTTTTCGTGGGAGTGCAGTACCCACCTGAAGTGGCGGTCTACCGCAAGGGAGCATCCGGAGACGAGAAGCCGTTGCGCAG
>QHXA01000155.1:0-868 GCA_003222755.1 Acidobacteriota bacterium | reverse complement strand
CGCATTATTAAAGGTCCCAAGACCCAAATGGATTGGCCCGCGCAAATGGCTATTAACCCGGACACTGGCGATCTATACGTCGCTAACGACATGGGCCATTCAGTCCTTGTGTTCAAGGGAACGGATCAGGGAAACGTGGCGCCGGCCCGCATCATCAAAGGAAACCGCACCGGTCTATTGAATCCTTCCGGTGTTTTCGTCGACACGAAGAATCGCGAGCTGTGGGTTTCGAACTTCGGTAATTCTTCGGCAGTAGTCTACCCGCTGAACGCGGATGGAAACGTCTCGCCTCTGCGCACCATCCGCAGTGCGCCGGCGGGCAAGGTTTCCTTGAAGTTCGGCAAAGTCGAGGCGCTGGCTTATGACGAAGGTCGGGATCAGATATGGGTACCTAACTGAGTGACCCATCCGCAGATTGCGGCTTTCGCCCGGGAGCCGAAGGAGAATCAGCCGCCGGTACGAACAATCGAAGGTCAGAAGACGCTGCTCAGCAGGACCATGCATGGTTTTTCGTATGATCGAGTCCACGATGAGATTGTAGTGAACAGCCCGCTGACACAGTCCATTCTGACATTCCGCGGGTCAGCAATGGAGAGGAAGCTCCCATTCGGGTGATCCAGGGACCGAAGACCCGCATACTCGGTATGGGTTATGCCGCTCTCAGCACGGTGACGGCGGACCCGGAACATAATGAGATCTTCCTTCCCGTTGGCTCAGGCGGATATCGGAGCTCAGGAACCGGTGGCCCGGAAGGCGTGCTGGTATTCGATCGGAATGCAAATGGCGACGTCGCGCCAAAACGAATTCTCGCCGGATCCGATACGCAAATTCGTTCTGCGACTCCTCAGGTAGCCGTGGATCCCATCCA
>QHXA01000154.1:8454-13908 GCA_003222755.1 Acidobacteriota bacterium | reverse complement strand
ATCGATAACGCTTTCCGTCTGCACACAAGGCGAAGTTGGAAGGACACCTTTGGGTCTTATCACGTGCCTTATCCCGAGTGGTACCAGCCACAACCCGGAAGCCGCGACTATGTTTTGAACCTCGATGCATGGTATGCCCAGGCCCACCCTGCCGAAGATTTCGCCGAAACCTTTGCGGTTTGGTTGAAGCCCGGCGGCCAATGGCGCCGTCAATATGAAGGGTGGGGCGCTCACCGAAAAATAGAGTACGTCGACCACATCATGATCGGATTGACCGGGCAATGTCCCGCGCGCATCGTACGACGTGAAGTGGAACCCTTGCCGTCTCTGAAAAAGACCCTGCGGGAACATTATCAGCGGAAACGCGCCTATTACACGATTGACTGGCCCGCGTCTTACGAACGAAACCTATACCGGGTCTTCTCGGAGGATTCGCGCCGGCGGGCAGCTCCTAGCGCGGCTCAGTTCCTTCGGCACTATCGCTCCGAGATCAGTGACATCGTGGCTCTTGGAACCGGCGTCCACCATTACACCGTCAACCACATCGTAAAACACATGATCGTCCGCTGCCGTGAACTGAACCTGCGCCTTGCGATGTCTGAAGAAGAAGCTCGCGAACTCATTGTGGTGACGCTCACGATGCAAGTCATGCAGGTCTTGCGCACAGGTTATCACCGGATTCCACTGTGAAATTCAAACCGAAAACAAAACTGCGAATCGTCGTGCTGATCTCTCAGGAACTGATGCCGCCAGACGCAATTCCCGAAGGGGTCGAAAAAGAGAAGCAGCCCTGGAGAACCGAATACGATGTGATTTCGACACTGAGGTCTATGGACCACGATGTTTACCCGGTCGGGCTTAAAAGTGATCTCGCGGTTATCGCCAACGCTCGTGAGGAACATAAACCGCATATCGCTTTCAACCTTCTGGAAGACTTTGAAGGCCAGGCGCTCTTTGACCAACATGTCGTCAGCTACCTGGAACTCTTGAAGCAGCCCTACACGGGTTGCAACCCTCGCGGGCTCACGCTCGCACATGACAAGGCACTCACGAAAAAGATTCTCTCGTACCACCGGATCGCAGTGCCCGGCTTCGCTGTCTTCCCAATCGGGCAGAAGGTAGTTCGGCCTCGTCGGCTGAGCTTTCCTTTGTTCGTCAAGTCTGTTGTCGAGGAGGGGTCTGTTGGGATCGCGCAAGCCTCGGTCGTGAATGACGATGCAAAACTGGCCGAGCGCGTCGAATTCATTCATCGCCAGACGAATAGCCATGCCATCGCGGAACAGTACATCGAAGGCCGCGAGATCTACGTGAGCGTTATCGGCAATCGCAAATTGCAGACGTACACGCCATGGGAGTTAGTCATCAACAACCTTCCGGACGGAGCGCTGAACATCGCGACAGGAAGGCTCAAATGGAATCCTGATTATCAAAAAAAAATTGGACTCGTGACGAAACCGGCTGGACTCCCGCCGGAATTGCAACAGAAGCTCGAACTGCTGTCCAAGCGCATTTATCGTCACCTATGCCTCAGCGGATATGCGCGCCTTGATTATCGAATGACGAATAACGGCGAGTTTTATTTACTGGAGGCCAATCCCAATCCTCAGATCGCGATGAATGAGGATTTTGCAGATTCCGCCGCGCACTCGGGCCTCAAGTATGCGCAACTGCTTCAGAAAATCATCACGCTTGGCTTGAGCTATAGCACAGCCGGTTACACAATGATTTAGTGCGCGCTTTGCTCTGTGTTTTTTTGTGGCTGCCGGAAATCGGTGCGGGTGTCACGGGCACTCACCTTCACAAAATTGATACTGCGCCCGTTGGTATAGCGGGACGGTTCTTCGTCAACTTCAGCCGGAGCACCGCGGCAGACGCGGAGCTAACGCGCTATCCCGGCAAAACAAGCGTGTTGTTGGGAATCAAGACTGGTAAACGTTTCGACCGTTTTGGAATATTTGGGAAGGCCCGTATAGGGACGTGGTATTTCCGGCGCGCATTCTTCGCGACTGATGTGGGGGGCGTGCTGGAATATTATCCATCGCGCCACACCGTCATACGCATCGATACCGGCGACACGATCCTCTTCTATGGTGGAACTGCACTCGGAACCGTTCACAATTTTCAACCGGGAATCGGATTCGGCTATAGGTTCTAGAGCACCGCTGCGTTTGCACGCCGGAGGCGTGTCAGGAAATTAGCCCGGGGTTAAGCGAGCGCGAGCGAGCGCAACCCTCGGTTGTATGAAGCCAAAGACATCCGCACCCCTCTAGGGCCCTTCTAGGGTGCGTATTTCGCAACGTCATTCTGGGAGTACGTGCACAAAAAACGTGCGCGTACTCCCGGCTAGTTTACTTGCACGCCTCCGGCGTGCGCAAAATGGCCAAGCTTTTACCGCACCGCTCCGCGGTACGAAAGCTTCTGAACTTATGATCTAATGGCGCCGCGGAGGAAAATCGATGGCCTCAAAGCGTATGCGATATTCGTTGGGTGTGACCCTCTTGTTTTCGCTTACAGTCCTGGCGCAGCAGCCACAAACAGTCTTACAGGGCATATACACCGAGGACCAGGCAAAGCGTGGGCAGGCCATTTACAAGGAGCAGTGCGCGACATGTCACGGCGATGCTCTTGGAGGACGTATTGGTCCACCGCTCACGGGACAAGACTTCATCGGAAACTGGAACAAGCAGCCGCTATCGGAGCTTGTAAGCAAGATTCGGAACACCATGCCGCAAGACGGTCCGGGGAAGCTCAGCGGGCAACAGGCCGCAGACGTTGTCGCTTACCTCATACAAGCGGCCAAATTCCCCGCCGGGCGATCCGAACTTAGCGCAGACGAGGCCGCATTGAAACAAATCATCTGGCCCGCCGCGACGGCTGCGCAAACGAGGCCGTCGCCAAGTGCGTCCCAAGCACCTTCTTTTCCGCCGACTGGAAATCTTGCGCAGGTGATGCGCGGTATCTTGTTTCCAAGTTCAAACATTATTTTTACTGCGCAGACGCATGATCCGGGCGCGCCACCCAAACAATCCACAACTCCAGGGGCAGCTGCAGAAGAGGGCTTCAACTGGATCGTTTGGGGCGGGAACCTTTATTCAGGATGGGAGCTTGTCGATTATGCCGCTGTTGCTCTCGCGGAGTCCGCGCCTTTGATGTTGACGCCTGGGCGTCGGTGCGAGAATGGCAAGCCGGTCCCGGTCGATCAGCCGGATTGGATCAAGTTCACCCAGGAACTCGCCGAAGCCGGGCGTGCAGCGTACAAAGCATCGCAGACGAGGAGTCAAGAGGCGGTAAGCGAAGTCAGCAATCAGGTCGCTGATGCGTGTCTCAACTGCCACCAGGCGTATCGCGACAAGGGCGGAAGGGGCTTGAATGCGCTTGATCCATCCAACAAGGCGAACCGCTGTACGAAATAGCCCTTTCGCTGTCGTTCAGTACTTTTGCCGTTTCAGGATGTGGCGGAGACTGCCCACGCGATACCAGCGGTAGCCATAGCCTTCGAGCACGATCTTATGCTTGTCGTCAGGTCCCGCCTCACTATGTTCGCCGACGAGAAGGTTGATCAGCCGCCGCCCTTCTTTCACTCCAATGTTGAGAGTGATGCTCTTGGGTTTCTCATCGAAATTGTGCAGGGTCACAATCGAGTTGTTCCGCCAGTCAAAGCGCATAGCTAGAACGCTGCTGTTGCCGACTTTGAGAATCTTGTATGTTCCCCAGCCGAATTCCGGGCACTCCTTGCGAAGGCGGATCATGCGTTCCGTCCAGTTAAGCATGGAGTTTGGATCTCGGCGTTGGGTTTCGACATTGATGCGGTCGTAACTCCACGGACCTCTGCTGATCACCGGCAGTATCGTCTTTTCAGCGGTCGAAAATCCCGCTTGCGGATCGTCGGACCACTGCATCGGCGTGCGGACGGAGTTCCGCTCTTTCAACCGAAGGTCATCACCCATTCCAATCTCGTCGCCGTACCGCAGAACAGGTGTGCCGGGCAGCGAAAACAGCAGACTATAGGCCAGCTGAAGCTGCAACTGGTTTCCGAGCATCGGAGCAAGCCTCCGGCGAATGCCGCGGCCATACAGCTGCATGCTTTCTTCCGGGCCGAATCTCTGGTAAACGGTGTTCCGCTGCTCTTTCGTCAGACGGCCGAGATCGAGTTCATCATGATTTCTCAGGAATGACGCCCACTGGCAGTACTGGGGAATGTCCTGTGTTGCTTCGAGCGCCGCCATCAGCGGCCGGGCGTCACCCGACGCCAGTGCGTAGAACACACGTTGATTCACGAAGAAGTTGAACATCATGTGCATCCGGTCGCCCTGATCGCCAAAGAAGTGCCGGTTTTCTTCAGGCACGACGTTCGCCTCACCCAGCAGAACCCCATCGCCTTCGCGCCACTGGACGAATGATCGGAACTCAGACAAATATTCGTAAAGCCGGACATGCTCCTTGCCCGGTTCCTGCGTTTCAATGATGAACGGCACCGCATCGACGCGAAAGCCGGACGCGCCGAGCTCGAGCCAATAGCCCATGATGCGCTGAATCTCGGTTAGCACCTCCGGATTTTGCGCGTTCAAGTCCGGCTGAAAATCGTAGAAGCGGTGGTAGTACCACTCGCGGGCCACCTTGTCATAGCTCCAGGTTGCCTGCTGAACGCCGGGAAAAACCATGCCGGACTTATAATCCTTCGGCTTTTTCTTCGACCAGGTATACCAGTTGCGGTACTTTGAGTTCTGATCAGCCCTTGCCGCTTTGAACCACGGATGCTGGTCGGAGGTGTGATTCACGACCAGATCAAGGATGATCCGCATTCCGCGTTGCGTGGCCTGGTGTGCGAAATCCACGAAGTCGCCCGACGAACCGTGGCGTGGATCGACACCATAGTAGTCGGCGTCGGCTGAAAAGGCTGGAGCCAGAGACAAGTCACCCCGAGCCCCGACAGGTAATCGAGGCGCCGTGAGAGGCCTTCGAAGTCGCCGACGCCGTCGCCATTCGAATCCATGAATGTGCCGACATTGAGGCTATAGATGACTGCGTTCTTGTACCAGAGATCGTCGATCATTCCTTTAGGCTGCGCGCTATCGCGCTTGCGCTCCGCGGCGAAGCGCTATCCCGCGTTCTTTCGCAACGCCGCGATGCGGGGCGCGCGACTCTTGGGACTGTCGAGGCTGAAGGAGCGAGCATCTCCAAGTTGCTCGCGGATGTACTTCTCGGTCGCGGCGATCGCCGCATCAAGAGCTTTGTCCTTAATTCCGAAGGAGGACCAAACAATCTTCTCCGATTCCATGTCGTATTCCCACAGGCCAACGAGCCGGCCGCGATCAACAATTGCGTGGTTCGGAAACTCGGTCAGACCCACTACTTTTTGCAGTTTTACATGCTCTTCGTCGATCAAGCTCTTGATATCGTTCCGCAGCAATGCAAGCGCATCGAGCGAGCTGACGAGAGCGTATTGAGGTTTCG
>QHXA01000154.1:0-8412 GCA_003222755.1 Acidobacteriota bacterium | reverse complement strand
GATTCAATGGCTGCTTTGCTCGCTTTGACGCCAAGCCCAGAAAAGGCTTGAAATTCCACTGCGGTCGCCGGGCCGATCCAGCGAAAATATCGTCGCGCTAATTCGGTGTATGCGTCTTGGAGCGGCAGCTTGAATTTGGCCAAAGGATTCGGCCGCCATAGCATGTACCGGTAACGTTGCTGATCGAGTCTCCCGTCGGTTGGCACTCTGCGAATTTCCCCAGCGGCCTGAAGCTTTCCCAGCGCCAGGGGCAGCGTCGTCGTCACGCCTTTCTTCTTGCCTTCCTCACCTAGGCTGCGCGATGCATTGCCCGTCGCTTCTCGAATCTGATTGGGATCGAGTGGACCTTTGCCCAGTGCCGTCACTACAGCTTCGCAGAGCTTATCGATTTCCCGGTCCATCACACCGAGTTTGTAGGCCACCTTCATCTCGGCTTTGCCAAACTCCTCGCCAACCTTCAGCGCAAGCGCGAAATCACTGGCGGGGACGACGTAAGTACATCCTCGGGCAGACGGTAATTCGTGAATTTGAAGCCGCTCGACAGCTTGATCCGTAGCCTCGCGAGTCGTGCCTGCGCGAGAAAAGAACGTGAGATACGGGCCGACACCCCCAACCGATCTCGCCCATCCTGAATGCTCGAGCACTTCTGCAGGGCTCTTGCCGGCGCGCGTTCCATCCAGTCCTTGCCGATGCGACCACCAGGCACGAATTTGAGATTGGTCCATTGTGTATTTTTCTTGCTGTAGGGACTACAGACCGCCCCTACAGCTAAGGCTTGTAAACGTTGCGGAGAGCTTCAATGTCGCTTTCCGATAGTCCAGAATACTTGCCGATATCCGAGCGCGACTGCAGCTTGCTCCGATATCGCATGAAATAGTCCACGATGTTGCCGCCGTAACCGAAGAAGTACATGATGTCTTGAAATCTGCGGGTATGTGGAAGGCCGACAGCATGTCCGAGCTCATGCACACAAGTCAGATACACAATCGTCTCGCGCAGAAGATTGTCCTGCACCGCTCGGCTGGCGAGAGGTTCTCCTTGCACCACAACCTGAGGCATGACATAAACAATCGCGCCGGGTTTCCCATTCACTTGAACGCGCTGTGTTTCGCCGTAGAGCCCTTCGTTCGGGGAAATCCATCGAAAGCGAATGAGGGCGCTCTCCACTGCTTTAGCTTCGCTAAATTTCAGCTGGCCCCCACTCTCGCGCGACCAGGCATCGAGTGCCAGTTTGGCCAATTCGCGATCCGAGTCGCGATAGCCCGGCACACCTTTACCGTCATCGATGAAATATGTGATGGATTCACGATTATCGAGCCGGCCTAACTGCGGCGCGAGCAGTAACACGGCGGCAATGGCGACAGTAAGATTAAGCATCTTTCAATAGTTCCTTCGCAGTAAAGAGCGGATAAAACGGATAACGCTTCGCGATCAGCTCTGTGCCGCCCTCTTCCCGGTCCACAACGCAAAATGCAGCCACTACTTCATAGCCGGCTTCTTCCGCTTTCTCAGCGGCTTTGAGGATGGAATCGCCCGTCGTGCATACATCATCGACGACAATCACGCGCGATCCCGGCCTTCCGTCGAAGCCTTCCAGCGTTCGTTGCATACCGTGACCTTTGATTTCTTTCCGGACAATGAAAGCCGATAGCGGATTCCCCTCAAGAGCACTCACCACTGCAACGGCGGTAGCAACGGGGTCGGCGCCCAGCGTCAGCCCCCCAATTGCGTCCGCTTGAATGTTGGAATTGCGAATCCTTTCTAGAATCAAACGCCCAATGAGAAGGGCGCCCCGGCCGTCAAGTGTAGTCATTCTGCAATCGAGGTAATAGGAGCTCTTCTTTCCCGAAGACAAAGTGAAATCACCTACCCGCAGCGACTTCTGCCGCAGAATGCCGCGCAATTCGCACCATTGTTCGTCCATCGCGAGCAATATTATCAGAAGCTAAGGCGGGGGATGATGACGATACTGGCGAAGTTGAAGCCCGATGCGGCGAAGCGAGAAAGATTCCAGTGGTGCGGGCGAAGAACGTCTGCTGCTCGAGGGCGCGAGACCTACCGATCGTGTTGAATTGGCAAGCAGGACTGAAGAAGTAGAGACCAGCGACACCTGGCTCGAGTCAGAAGCTACTGCTTGCACCCGCGCCACCGGATCGGCCACCGCCAAAATTCGGTTTGGCCGTAGCTGCGGCTGAACCCGGCGCTCCGGGCTGTAGGGCGGCAGATGCTGTGCCCACAATTGCCAACAGTCGACGATCACTTGAAAGTACCCGAGCCGCCGTAAACCCGCGGCGCTTGCCGTCCGGACCCCGCGCGAGCCAGCGTTTTATCAGGACTGCGGCCGCGATCAGCAACACGCCGAATAGGATTGGATCCACGGGCTGACGCGGCAAGCTTAGATAAGGCTTGTTGGTCAACAGAGTCACAAGAGCCATCGCAAGGCTCGTGTTCATGAGCAGGCGGTCTTTACCTGGAAGCGCGAGCCACAACCCAATCACCGGCAGCACCCACATCGATCCGTAAGTGGCCCAGTAAAACAAACTTTGCTGGTAATGCTGATACACACCCACATACAGGTTCAACGCAAGGTACACCCCCACCCAGGCGGTAGCCTGAATCGCGCCGTAGTCATCGCCTGGAAAATCGTCACCGCATGCTATGCGCTTCCGTCGAACAACCGCGAAAACAGCGGCGCAAACTACAGCGGCGATCAATCTCCGCGCTTCTCCAGATAAGGCCAGCGGAAAAGGAAGCGCCACGGAGTGAATCAATGATGCGATCGCACCATAGAGGTAGCCGAAGCGCAGATAGATCCAAAGACTCGCAAGTGCTCCGGCCGCCAACATTGCGATTAGCCGGAAATCTCACGAGCGAACTTCGATGGCGCAAGCAGCCCCGCGGCTATAGTTACCAGCGTGGTGAACGCGACGGCAAACGCTTCTTCCACTCCGAAGCGGTAAAGATGAAAGGTCCTGACCAAGAACTCTGCCGTTACTAAACAGAGTGTGCCCCCGAATACACAAACTGCCGCCACGCGAACATCCCCATCGACATGAAACAGCTTCGTGATCAGTAACGCTGCTACTGTAATCACTAAAGTTGTGAATAAAAACAGCAGCAGGCGCAAAAATACGTTCGTGCGGCGCAGGTCGACGCCTAGTTCGGTTTCAATCTGCGCAGCTTGCGACTCCTGTAAAAGGCCGGAACGCTGCCATTCCCGAACGAGCCCTTGCGCTCTAATCTTCTCTTCGTCGTTTTGTGAGTAAATCCTCACTATTGATTTCCAATCGGCGTGCGAGCAACAGCATCAATGTCGTGACCATCGAAGCCGACACCAGAAGGTAAGTTAACGCCGCCGTCGAATCCAGTGGCCGGCCACGCAGCAATTGCGAACTGACTGCTACATAGCTAAAGATGACTCCATAAAGAACAAACACAAATTTGCGGAAACGGATTCCGCCAAAACTCGTGATCGTCGCAAAGAAAAGAACACCGAGTAAATAAATCGAGCTTTCGTTTCTAATCAATCCCGAAACAAGCGCGACAAACAGAACAATGGTTCCCACATGAAAATATGTTTCAGTGAAATGTTTCTTGATCTGCTTCGTGGAGAGGTAGGCTCCGGCCGCCATCACGAATGTGCTGTAAATGAGAGCAGTGCCGCCAATGGGCTCTCCCGGCCAAAACTCGAAGCGCGATGACCGGATGCCAAACCAGGCTGCCAACGTGGATAGCGCTAGCGACAATACCAGGCGATTGTCGAAACGGTAGGCGAGGGCGAAGAAGAGAACAGCTGAAATGAGAAGGTAATAGTCCCAATCGCTCTGCATCACATGAAAACGTGTCTCGACGTATGCGATTTCCAGCGCAAACGTCAGACAGCCCAAGTACAAGACGTAATCAAAAAGGAAGTTCGAGGATTCCACTTGAGCCGTTGAGTACGGCAAGCCGCGAGAAAAGCAGTAATAAGACGATCCGACGAGAATTAGCGTCAGGCCGGAGAGTATGACGGCGTCGCCCCAGCTTGCGGCGTAAGCCTGAACGACCCAACCAATCCCAGCGATAAGGGACAGAACTCCCATGTACAGGAGCGCGTTGAGCTCGAAAAAGACTGAAAACCGATCCTTCCGAACGATCGTGAAAAGGGTGTCGTATTGAATGTCGGTGATTACGCCCGTTTCCTTCCAACGCAACAGTCGGTCACGGTTCGTCATACGGTAGGAAGTATAGCTTCAGATTCAGCGATGCGGAGATTTCTCCATTTTGCGCACGCCGGATGCAAGCGCACCGCGGAGCGGTGCTAGGAAATTAGCCAGAGGTACGCGTTTTTTGCGTAGCCCTGGAATACGTCGACACTCAGGAATCCGCACCCTGAAAGGGTGTCGCGGACTCCTCGCACCCTTTCCAGGGTGCGGCTGTCTTTGGTTTCAGACAACCGGGGGTTGCGCTCGCTCCCGCTCGCTTAACCCCCGGCTAATTTCCTGACACGCCTCCGGCGTGCGCAAAATGGACAAACTTCGATGAGTGCAGAAGTTCAGGGCCGCTGATGACGCCGATGTGCCTGCCTGCTCCTGTTCTTCTCTTCTTGGGCAGCTCTCTCCGCCTCTTCACGTTTCCGGCGCTCTTCTTCGCGCTTGAACTCAAAGTATTCCGTCAATGTCCGCGTTGCCGCGGGCACGACGACTCCAACTGTTTCGCGTACGTTGCGAGCCCGTGCTTCATGTTCGTATCGATCAACCGTGGCGATTTTGTTTGCAACAAGATCGTTATCTTGATCGATTTTCCGCGCACGTTCATACCGGGCGCGCGCTTCTTTGTAGTGTTCTTCGCGAAACAGATCGTCGCCAGCCAGGATCAACTGCATGGCTTGAGTTCGGCGGTCGCTTAGCTCCATCATGCATTTTTCATAGCTTGCCTGGTCTAAACCGGCCCGCTGCGCTTGTTCCACGGCAGCCTGTGCTGCAACGAGCTGACCGTTATCCGTGAGCGCTCGAAATTCTCTCTGGAACCGCTCGAGCTGCGTGATGCGGGCGAACTCGGTATCGAGGGCCGCTTTCACCTGGTAATAGAGCATGCCAGGATCTTCCGCGGCGCCCGCATCCTCCAGCAGCGACAGAGACGCTTTCAGAAGCTCCACTCGTTCCGGGCCCTTCGCTTCCTGAAATAATTTCGTGGCCTGATCGACTCGTTCAGCGCGCCAGGCGACGAATTGCTGCCACCCTCGCTGGATCTCCTCTTCGGTTGTGCCAAGCAAGACCCAAACGAACCCATGATCGATGCCGCTGCGTTCGAAGCTCGGCTGAAGCATGCGCGAAGCACGTAACCGAAATGTGGATTCGAGAGTGTGGCTTGCCGGCTTGAGGTCTATTACGGTGATCTGGTCCTGGACCGTTTTGGAGACAACTACTGGGCCGCTGTGAGTCAGCAGATCATCCATTGCCCGAAGATAAGCAGCCTGGCGCGCTCGCTCGGGGTTGCCGGAAATCTTTTCGACTCCGTAACCCGAAACCATACCCGAGGGCACAGAAGTCGGCGGCTGGACCTGGACGGAGCGCATCCCGGTACACGAACAGAGAAAGAATACTGCCGCGAGACTGAATGTTTTTGTCATCGGTGTTACCCGCGGAAGTCACCCTCAACCTAGCGTTTCTTTCGAATAGCGTCGTTATCGGCGCGCGCTTTGTTCATCTGCTGTTCATAAAATAGCGCCAGGGACTGGACATCGGCATTCACAGTGCCCGCCCCGGCAATTTGTTTTGTGAGCACTTCGCGAATGGGTTTATCGATGAGATTCTGGCTCAACTCGATCAGCTTGTTCATCATGTAATCGTCGATTTCACTTTTTGCCATGTACACCCGGCAGTAGACGGTGCCGGTTGTCTGCCCGACGCGATACTCGATGAACTTCTTCCCGGCAAGCGGCAGCGTGGTCGAAAGGTTTCGCACTGCCGTCAGCATTGATGCTTGCGCGCTGCGGCTATTGACCACTTCATTGATGCGAGCAGAGACCGTTTCGAAAATATTCGATCCCAGATCCGACATCGCTTGAGCGCGAGCCATTTCCTGGGCGATGCGAAGATCGGAGTGCTTGGCCAATCCCATACCTTCGTATGCCGGAAGCGGAATGGCTTCGAAGGGGTAAAGAACGGCTGTTTTCTCGAGCGCAGGATTCGTGACTGTCACTTTCTTACCGCAGCCCGCCGCCACAACGGGCAGCAAAGTGCAAATCGCAAGGACGCGCAGCTTCATAGAGCCTCCATGTTAGGTTGGTAACAACGGGGCTAATTCGACGCCGGAGGAATCAAAACGTAAGAACTGTAGGGCGCTGTATGAGGGCCCTAGGCCGGTCATACCTACAGCAAATCACAACTGGGGATGTTTCTCGTGCCAGCGATTCGCCTGCTCGTACCCATGCGCGATGCTAAGTATTCCGGCTTCATCGAATGCGCCACCGATAAATTGCAGGCCGAGCGGTAGGTTCGAAGCGGTGAAACCACAGGGCACGGAGACAGCCGGCAGGCCGGCGATGCTGCCGAACGCCAAAGCGCCGCCGGCGTTCACGATTCCAATCGGATTGGCAACGGGAAGATTCGGAAGGTCCACGAAACCGGCAGGCGAACTGGATGTTGGCGCCACGAGCGCAGCGTATCTGTTAAAGAGACCGGTGGCGTAGTCGCAAATCTCGCTGCGAAGGCGCTGCATTTTCAGGTAATCGACCGCAGGCAGCATCCGTGCAGCGGACCAGTCGGCGGCGCGCTGCTTGTTGATCATCATATCGATCTTGCCGGTCTTCCACAGTGGCTCGAAGGCGCAGGCGGCTTCGACATTTATTGTGTACCGGGCGATATCCTGATATGGATAATCGGCGAGCTGCCCCTCTTCCAAGACAATGCCTAATGATTCGAGACTCTTCAGTGCATCTCGAAAAATCGCGAAAACCTCCGGATCGCTTGCTGCGCGAAATTCGTCAATGAGGACGCCGATTCGCTTGCCTTTGATCGGCTGAAGGGGCGGTCCATTCTTACGGCCGCGCGCTGTCGCGCTTGCGCTTCGCGTCTTACGGCTGCGCGCTGTCGCGCTTGCGCTTCGCGGACCGCCCGGGCGGTCATTTTTTGATGCTGCGCGCTGTCGCGCTTGCGCTTCGCCCAACGCCCCTACAGCAGGTCCATCGACAGAAGAAGCGTCGAGAGGATCGGAACCCATAATTTCATCGAGCACCCGGGCGCAGTCCTCGACCGTGCGGCAAATTGGACCGACTCTATCCATCGTCCAGCTCAGCGCCATCACACCGTGGCGGCTGACTCGGCCGTAAGTCGGACGCAGTCCCACAACGCCGTTTACGGCAGCCGGAGACAGAATCGAACCCAGAGTTTCACTTCCGATGCTAAAGCCGACCAGGCCTGCTGCGGTTGCCGCAGCAGGACCCGCGGAAGATCCGCTGCTGGAACGCGTCAAGTCCCACGGGCACCGCGTGGTTCCGCGGAACCACCGCGCACCGCTCGCCAATTCTCCGGATGCCAGTTTGCCAATCAAGACCGCGCCGGCATCGCGTACTTTGGCCACCACGGTCGCATCGTAGTTGAAAATTTGCCCTTCATACACCGGCGAGCCCCATTGCGTTGGGACGCCATTTGTCGCGAAGAGATCTTTCACACCCCAGGGAATGCCTTGCAATACGCTGCGCAACTTCCCTTTCATTGCCTCGCTCTCGGCCGCTCGTGCCTGGGCCATGGCCAAGTCTTCGGTGAAAGTCACGAATGCGAACAATTGTGGGTCTAGTTGTTTTGCACGCTCGATGTATTGGCGTGTCAGTTCGACAGGCGATATCTGCTTGGCCCGAATCAGCTGGGCGAGCTCGGAAATCGGCCTGTACAGCAAGTCCTGAATCACCAGCGCAAGTTATCTCAATGTAAATGAAAGGTAAAGTTGTGAAATAATTCAGCCGTTCAGTGTTTATACTTTGGACCCCATCGTCGTCCTAGGAGAGGCCTCATGCCCAACGCGCAAATCTACGAATCGGCTGTATCGGAAGCTGCAGCGGGAAGGATCATACATAAGCGTCTGTTGCAGTGGGTTGAAGAAGTCGCCGTCACGTGCAAACCGGACCGTGTTCATATATGCGATGGTTCGGAGCAGGAATACCATCTGATGACGCGGATCATGCTTCAGAGCGGTACGGCGGTTCCGCTGAATCCGGAAAAGCGTCCCAATAGTATTTACGTGCGTTCTACAACGATCGATGTTGCTCGCGTTGAAGACCAAACATTTATTTGTTCCGCAACGGAAGATGACGCCGGACCAACCAACAACTGGAGAGATCCGGTACGAATGAAACGCGAGTTGACAAATCTCTTTACCGCGTCGTTGCGTGGCCGCACGATGTACGTTATTCCATACTGCATGGGCCCGCTC
>QHXA01000283.1:5650-7495 GCA_003222755.1 Acidobacteriota bacterium | reverse complement strand
CTCGTGCGTGTCCCGATCTCAGGAGGCCAGGAGCAGCCCCTGTCGTTCCCGGATGTTCCTCTCGCACCTCCTTTGATGTCTTCGAACGCTGTCCGCAGTGATGGCACGATCATCCAAACCGCAAGCTACAGCGACTCCTCGACGTTTACCGTTGTCGTACTCAACCCGGCGACCGGAAAAGCTCAGCGCATCACCTGGCCCTTCTTTCTGGATACGGATTTTGCCGGCTGGACTGCGTCGGGGCAAATCGTCGCTTTCACGGGCAAGATGAATGCCACCATCTGGCGCTTGCGGCCGGTAATCAAACAGTAGCCGCGGCATGGCCGATGGCGTCGGTTGACGCGCGCGCCGCGAAGCACGATGTCTTCGAACTGCTCATGAATGTCCTTGGGCGCGTAGCGCAGGTCGGGCAAAGCGCCGGCGACCGCGTTGTAGCCGTGGCAACGGGCGCACTGATCATTGAAGAGTAGGCCGCCTTCATGAATCGTTTTCGCCGATGCGTTCGTCCGGATGGCTGGTGTTGGAACTGCGTTGCGCTGGGTTCGAGGAACTCAAACAGAAGGTGCGTCAGAAACCGAAATGAACTGAGTAGCAGTCAAGCATGTAGTCGCGCGGCTTTAGCCCACATTCAGGAGTCGTGAACGCGGGCTAAAGCCGCGCGACTACATGCTTGATGATGAATTTATCGCATGAAGTAAGAAGTCACGTGGAGGTTTGATGCGACGTCGTGTTTTGAAAGTGTTCATGTGTGCCATCTTGCTGGCCGCGAGCCGCACCTCGGAAGCGCAGCGAGGAACCACCGGTGGCCAGTGGCCGAATCATAGTGGCGACAAAGGCAGTACAAAATATGCGCCGCTGGATCAGATCAACAAGAGCAACGTTCGAAACCTGCGTATCGCGTGGCGTCGTCCCGCAGTAGCGGACGAGTTTCGCGCGCAGCACGCAGGCCTGAATGTCCCGAACTTATTCCGCTCCACGCCGCTGATGATCAACGGTGTGCTTTACGCTTCCAACGGCATTGGCCTGGTTGAGGCTTTCGATCCGTCGACCGGCAAGACTCTTTGGGTACAAGAGTCGTCCGCATTGAGCAAAGAAGGGCTGAACGGCACCTCTACTCGCGGGATTGCATACTGGCGGGCCGGCAATGACGAAAGGATTCTCGCGGTTCGTCCGCCTTACCTCTTTGCCATCCATCCCAAAACCGGCGAGCTGATTCAAAGTTTTGGAGACGGCGGTAAGGTCGACCTTCGCGCCGGATTTGCACAGCAGCCTCAACCGCTCAACTTCACGTCGGCGCCGCTCGTCGTCAGAGACGTTGTTGTCGTAGGCTCCTCGATCGCAGACAACCCGAACGTCAAGGAAGGAACTCGAGGCGACGTACGTGCCTACGACGTGAAGACGGGCAAAGTCCGGTGGACTTTCAGAACGATTCCTCAGAATAGCGAGTTCGGTGTCGAGACTTGGGAAAGCCGATCGTGGGAGTACACCGGTGCGGTCAACGCCTGGAGCAACCTCAGCGCCGATGAAGAACTCGGATACGTCTACCTTCCATTGACCTCGCCAACAAGCGACATGTATGGCGGCCATAGGCTTGGAAACAATCTCTTCAGTGACAGTCTCGTATGCGTCAGGGCGGACACTGGTGAACGCGTCTGGCATTTTCAACTCGTTCATCACGACCTTTGGGATTATGATCTGCCCGCCGCGCCAATCCTCGCCGATATCCGAGTGGGTGGTAAGCCGATCAAGGCCATAGTGCAGGTCACCAAACAAGGCTTTGCGTACGTGTTTGATCGGGTGACGGGTCAACCGCTGTGGCCGATTGAAGAGCGTCCCGTACCGCAA
>QHXA01000283.1:0-5342 GCA_003222755.1 Acidobacteriota bacterium | reverse complement strand
CTCGAGCAAACCTGCGGTTTGTCCACGGCACTCGTGAATTCGTCACTGGTCCGCGTGGCTTGCCGCTGTTCAAGCCGCCCTATGGGAGGATCACGGCCATCAATCTCAATACGGGTGATCACGTGTGGATGCAACCTAACGGTGATGGACCGCGTGATCATCCCGCGATTAAGCATTTGAACCTGCCTCCGCTCGGCCAACCCGGTCGAGCTTCCCCGCTCCTGACCAAGACACTTCTGTTCGTCGGCGAAGGAGACCCGATCAATGTTCGGACGCCGCCTGGCGGAGGCGGCAAGAAGTTCCGCGCTTACGACAAAGCGGCCGGTGCAGTGGTCTGGGAAACAGAGTTTCCCGCCGGCACAACTGGAGCGCCGATGACATACCTCTACAAGGGCAAGCAATACATCGTGGTCGCGATCGGGTCAGTCGACCATCCGGCCGAATTCGTCGCGCTTGCTTTACCGTAATGACATAGAATGTCGTCCAATTTCAAAATCTCTCCATCGGAGGTTGTATGCGGCATTCACTGCGACTACTTTTGTTGACGTGTTGCGCAATCTCGCTATCCGCGGTAATGGCGTTGAGTCAGGGCTTCTCGACAAGTATCACCGGCTCCTATCGAATCGTTCCCAACATCACCTATCTCACCGCAAACAACTTTGACGCGAAGCTGGACGTGTATTCGCGCACGGACTCACAGGCACCGCAGCCGACAATCATCTTCATTCACGGCGGCGGATGGACAGGTGGCGCGAAGGAAGGCCAACTGTTCAGTCTGCTGCCATATCTCGAGATGGGATGGAATGCGGTCAACGTGGAATATCGGTTGGCTCGTGTGTCACAGGCGCCCGCTGCTGTCGAGGACTGTCTCTGTGCATTGCGCTGGGTGATCCGTAACGCGAAGCAATATGGCTTCGACACGACGAGACTCGTCGTGTCCGGCTCGTCCGCCGGCGGGCATCTCGCGTTGACCACCGGCATGATGCCGGCCTCCGCGGGATTCGATCGTCAATGTCCGGGAACGGAGGAGCTGAAGGTTGCGGCCATCGTGGACTGGTATGGGATCACGGATGTCGCGGATCTACTCGATGGTGAGAACATGAGGACCTACGCAGTGCAGTGGCTCGGCAGCATGCCCAACCGTGTCGAGATTGCCAAACGCGTATCGCCGCTGACCTATGTGCGCGGCGGCATCCCGCCAATTATCTCGATTCAGGGCGATGCCGACCCTGTCGTGCCTTACAGCCACTCAGTTCGGCTGCACGACGCATTGAAGAAGGCCGGTATCGATCAGGAACTCATCACAATCCCCGGCGGCAAGCACGGGAACTTCACGCGAGCCGAGAATCAACGAGCATATGCGGCTATCAAAGCATTCCTGGCAAAGCACGGCCTGACTTCAGCCGTGTCCACAAACCAGGATTGAACTGGATGGAGCAAACACATGAATAGCAATTTCGCTTCACGGTTGACCATCAAAGCGAAGCCGGACGAGATCACCATCGATGGCGCCCGAACGGCAGTCCTCGTTGTGGACATGCAGAATGATTTCGGTGCGGAAGGAGGACTGTTTCACCGCGCTGGAATCGACATTTCATCCATCCGCCGCGCGGTGCAGCCTACAGCGAAAGTCCTGAATGCGGCTCGAGAGATAGGCCTCACGATCATCTATCTGAAGATGGCGTACATGCCGGATCTTTCGAATTTGGGCGATGTGGGTTCTCCGAACCGGGTTCGACATCTGCTGTTCGGTGTCGGCAATGTGGTGCGAGCGCCCAACGGAGGGGAAAGCCGCATCTTAATCCGGGATACTTGGAACACGGATATTCTTCCGGAACTCGCACCCGCATCCGGGGACATTGTTTTATACAAACATCGGTTCAGCGGCTTCTACCAAACGGAGCTGGACACGATCCTGAAACAGCTCGGCGCGAAGTATTTGATCGTTACCGGATGCACCACGAGTGTTTGTGTCGAGTCGACCATCCGAGACGCGATGTTCCGCGATTACTCGTGTGTCCTGCTCGAGGATTGTACGGCCGAGCCGATCGGGCAGGAATTGCCCCGAAGCAATCATGACGCATCGCTCTTGCTCATTCAGACGATGCTCGGTTGGGTCTCCAACTCCGAGGAATTCGTTAGAGCGTGCATCGCAAGGCGGCCCGCCGAGTCTGCTCGGCAGGCGACACGCTCTTCGCGAATTGACTGAAATACGGGCCACTGCCGTAGAAACTAACGACGGAGGATTCTATGAAAGTCAGTTTGATTGTTGTTGGCGTGTTGGCCGCGCGGTCGTAAACCTAACGAGGGAGGTTTAGATGAGGCACAGCCTGATTATTATTTGTTTCGCCGTCGCATTTAACGGGCTCGCAGATCGTCTGCCTGAACCGCTTCGTCGCAATTAGTCGTAATCGTGAAAGAGCATTCCTCAGCTTCTTCCGGCTCGATGCCGCCCCGCGAGTTCGCACCTACCATAGCACGAGCAAGGTATATCAGCGCTCCTGCGATTGCTCCAGAGCAGCCGGAGAACTATCATGGCCGCAAGAGGAAACCATGGCACGAACGCCTGCAATCGAAGAAGAAAAAGGGCTTTGGCTTGCGCTGGACATCAGCTCGTTGAAGCTCACCGACGATCAATTAATCCGGCTTTTCCGCGACAATGAAGAATTTCAATTCGAATTGTCGGCAAGCGGTGAGTTGATCATCATGGCGCCGGCAGGTCTTCCTTCAGACGAAAGGAACGTGATCATCACAACGCGATTGCGCCTGTGGACGGAGCAAAACGGAACCGGACGATGCTTTGGTCCGACAGCAATGTTCACACTGCCGAATGGCGCAAAGCGAAGCCCCGACGCCTCATGGTTGCTAAGAAAACGTCTTCAAGGATTGTCGGAAAGCACACTTGTGTTCCCACGCATCTGCCCCGATTTCGTCATCGAACTTCGATCGAAGACAAACCGGTTGAAGAGGATCAAAGAGAAGATGGAAGAGTACATCGCGAATGGAGCGCGACTCGGCTGGTTGCTGGATCCGCTGCAGAACCGCGCGACGATTTACGTATCAGGCCAGCAGGCGCAGGAAATCGAGGAGCCGACGATCCTCCGTGGTGATCCCGTCCTGCCAGGCTTCCAATTCGATTTCAGAGAAATCCTTTAGTGCCCCGTCAGGAGCTATGAATTTCGTGGTTGTCTGTACGCGACTTCGCCCGATCTGATGCCGCAGCCATGATCATCAATGCCGGCTTCAGTTCTTGATGTAAGGCATCGAAGATGAGTCCCAGAGCCTCCAGGGTTGTAACCCCCAGTAATGGGAAATCGCCTTCTTCGCCGAAAACGACGGATGCTCCACCGCGCGTTCCTTTGTATTCAAACTCAGCCGTTCCGAGCCGTCTCTCGAATTTTTCGCCGTTCGCCAGAATAAAAGTTCGCTTCGACCGCGGCTTTATACCGATTTCTTTCAACATTTTCTTCGGCGCTACCGTGTAGACGGCTCCCGAGTCCACAATGAATTCGATATCTCGGTACTGTGTTGCGTCTGTCGGATTTGCAATTCGAACCGTTAGCTGCGTAAGTCCCATCCTCACCTCCCCTGCCTTCGAGGCAGCGGAGGAAAAGCAAAGTTCATGCCAAAACCTGCGCCGGTTAAGTTCGATTATAAAGCGATACTGTCCGCGTTCTGCGTCTACGCGACGCATCAACGCGAACAGGGCGCAACGGAATCGCGATTGGATTCCTGCTTTTTCCCCGCGCGTTCCGGATTTCTTCGTATAATCCCCAGCGACTTCACATGCCTTTTAGCGCAGGAACAAAACTCGGGACATATGAGATCGTTGGACCCTTGGGCGCCGGCGGAATGGGCGAAGTGTATCGCGCGAAGGATTCCAAGCTTAAACGTGAAGTTGCCATCAAAGTGCTGCCCGATGCGTTTTCTCGCGATTCCGAACGGATTTCCCGATTTCAACGCGAAGCCGAACTACTCGCCTCGCTAAGCCATCCGCACATTGCTGCGATTCATGACTTCGCGGAATCCGGAGAGTCGCGGTTTCTTGTTCTCGAACTTGTCGAAGGTGAGACGCTGGCGCAGCGCCTAACGCGTGGCCCAATGCCGCTCGATGAAACACTGAGTGTGGCGACGCAGATTGCCGAGGCATTGGAAGCTGCACACGAAAAGGGAATCATTCATCGTGATCTAAAGCCGGCCAATATCAAGATCACGCCCGACGGCAAGGTCAAGGTGCTGGACTTCGGTTTAGCCAAAATGCGCGAGGCGCAACCTCAGCCGACGAACATGTCGAACTCTCCGACAATGGCATCGACGCCGGGAATCGTTATGGGAACGGCCGCCTACATGTCGCCGGAACAAGCGAAAGGTGAAGAAGTCGGCCGCGCGTCGGACGTGTGGGCATTTGGGTGTGTGCTCTACGAAATGCTCACAGGACGGCCGGTGTTTGAGGGCAAGACGGCTGGCGAGATTCTTGGTGGAGTTTTTAAAGAACAGCCAGACTGGCGCCGGTTGCCTGCCGAGACTCCCGAAGGCATCCGCCGTTTGCTGCGCCGTTGCCTTCAGAAGCAGGAGCAACTCCGATTTCGCGACATCCGCGATGCACGCATCGAAATTGATGATGTGCGGAGCGCCGCATCCAGCGATACAAATAGCACGCCTAGCCCATCGCGACGCAAGGCTTGGTCGGCAGGGATACTCGCCTTGGTGCTCATCACTGTCATCGCTGCCGTAATCATCATTGTGTTCCGTCCAGCACCGACCGCTCCCGAGATGCGAGTTGACATCACGGCGCCGCCGAGTTCGAGTCCGGCATCGTTTGCCATCTCACCCGATGGGCAGAAGATCGTGTTCTCGGGTATTTCTGAGAACGGATCGCGGTTGTGGCTTCGTTCACTCGATTCCGTTAACGTGAAGCCATTGCCGGGCACCGAAGAAGCGACTTTTCCGTTCTGGTCTCCGGATGGCCGCTCTATCGGATTCTTTGGAGGTGGCCGGCTAAAGCGCGTCGACATCGACGGTGGATCCGTGCAGGTTCTGGCGAACGTTTCCGTCGGTCGTGGCGGCACGTGGAACAGCGATGGGGTGATCCTTTTTGCGCCGGCGGCGGGAGTCACTCCAATTCTTCGAATCGCCGCTACAGGCGGTGAGCCTGTAGCGGTAACCCGATTTGAATCTGCAGCCGCGATTCATTACTTTCCGCAATTCCTTCCCGACGGCCGTCATTTCATTTTCTACATCCCCGGTAGTCCGGAAGTTCGCGGTGTTTATGTTGCCCAACTCGACGGGTCGGACACCCGGCGTTTATTTGATGCTGACGCTGCCGCTGTGTATGCATCTAC
>QHXA01000282.1:5566-6384 GCA_003222755.1 Acidobacteriota bacterium | reverse complement strand
GCCATCCTAACGGGAGGTGTTTATATGCCCGATCGTCGTGCATTCCTAAAGTTCGTGGCCGCCAGTCCGTTGCTGGCGGGTGTCCCTTCGATCGCCGAAGCGCTTCAACAGGGTGGGCTCGAGCAGGCGGCGGATGCTCTTGATGTGTTCGATTTTCAAGCGGCCGCGCAGAAGATTGTGCCGCCGGCGCATTGGGGTTATCTGATGACGGGCGTTGATGGTGAGGAAACCCTTAAAGCAAACCGTGAAGCTTTCAACCGTTACCAGCTGAAGACGCGGCGGTTCATTGACGTCAGCCGCCTAGACCTGTCGGTGGAGCTTTTTGGAATGAAATTCAATTCGCCGATTGTTCTGTGTCCTGTTGGAAGTCAACGCGCGTTTCATTTTGACGGAGAAGCGGGAGCGGCGAAGGCAGCGCAGGCCAAAGGACATCTGCAGATTCTCTCGACGCAAACCTCCGTTGGTGTCGAAGACGTGGTCAAAGCGCGAGGCGGTCCGATCTGGTATCAGCTCTACACAACGGACAATTTTGAAGTCACGGCGAAACTGGTCAAGCGTGCAGAAGCTGCCGGCTGTACCGCTGTCGCCGTGACTGTGGACCTTCCCGCCGGAAGGAATACCGAAACGATGAGCCGCTTGCAGCGTACCGATACACGCAATTGCGCGAGTTGTCACGAGGATGCCACCGGCAATCTCGCGAATCCGCGGGTTGGGAGCGGCACCAATGCAAACAAGCCCATGTTTGCCGGCATCAACACCCGCGGGCTCGGACTGACATCGCCGTCATTGACCTGGGATTTCGTCAAGCGTTTGAAGGA
>QHXA01000282.1:0-5548 GCA_003222755.1 Acidobacteriota bacterium | reverse complement strand
AAGGGACTCGAGACACGCGAGGATGCGGCGCTGGCTATCGAACACGGCGCCGACGGAATCGTCATTTCCAATCACGGCGGGCGGGCAACCGAGACCGGTCGCGGAACCATCGAATGCGTTGCTGAAGTCACTCAGGCGGTGCGCGGGCGCATTCCAGTATTAGTGGACGGCGGATTCCGGCGCGGCACGGACGTTTTCAAAGCGCTCGCGTTAGGCGCGAACGCGGTGGGAATTGGCCGGCCCTACATTTGGGGTTTATCGGCTTTCGGCCAGCAAGGCGTCGAACGGGTTTTAGACATTCTCAACAACGAACTGCGACTTGCCATGGCCGGTTGCGGTACGCGCTCGGTGAAGGAAATCACGGCCGCATCGATCATCGATACGGTTCGGAGAGGGTGAACGCACTCAGAATTCCAACGATATCCAAAAAAGATAAACAGCTCTTCGAAGGGTTATGCGCGGGAAACTTCTTCGCACTCGATGCGGAAAGCGGCAACGATGGGTTTGACAAGAACTCATCGAGGAGGCGGTTCGTGGAGCGTTTTTTGATTCTTTCGACTTTTGAGATTGCGGCGATTTTCGACGACAGAAGCTGAATGCTGATCGCTGACAGCGCGCGGCGCCCCCGCAAGCTCAAGTTAGTTTCGGTTGCGGCGGCGCCGCGCTAAGCCTTTTGTGGCTAAAATTACTCTACGGTGCCCTGAGCCGTCGTGAATCCCTTCTTCGCGTGCCGGACGATCCACCGGATCACGCGGCCATTGTTATAGACATAGCTGACGATGTGGTTCAGGGTGGAGAAGCAGTGGAGTTCACATTCCTTCTTCATTTCGGCCAGCTGATGTTTGTCGAACTTCGGGTTCCCGACAGTACCCCAGTCGTGAGTTGCAGAGTACATAGGGAAGCAGGGCGCCAGAGTCCCATCAGTCCGAATGATCAGCGTATTCCGGCCGGCCCGGCAGCCCCATGGTTCGATATCGCCGCGGAGAAACTCCTTCATCTGGAGTAAGCGCGTCTTTTGATTGACGATCTTGTACCCCTGCTTGTGTTTTTCGATGATCCAGTCAATGAGTTCGTCAACTCGAGGGTAATCCTCCGGTGTTAGAAACGTGCTGTTTTCGTTCAGATGCTTGAAGTGCGGAGCGTCGATAATAGGCGACTCGACGATGTGATAATCAATGCCGATGTCGTACTGCTTCGCCATTTCGGTCAACTCTCGAACCTCATCCATGTTGGTGCGGCATATACAAACGTTGAAGAATACCGACGTGCAGTACTGCTTCATATTTTTAATGAGGTATTCGAAGTTGTTCCGAATCGGATTCAGCGCTTTTGCTAACCCGGGCTTTTCTTCGATACAGTCGACCGCAAGATTCACCGCGCCGAGGCCGGCATCGCCCAAACGGTCGGTCACATCGGGCCTCATCAAGCGTCCGTTCGTCGGCAGGTACACAATGAAGTCTTTCTTCGAAGCGTAGTAGACGATCTTTTGAATGAACTTTGGCCGGAGTAGCGGTTCACCTCCCATCAGTGCGAGCAACCGGTTGCCCAAGTCATGCAACCAGTCGATCGATTTCCTTGCAGTCTGCTCTGTCATGCCCTTCACGCTGTTATCGTAAGACCAGCAGTAATGGCAGTCGAGGTTGCACTTCCACTCGCTGAATAGATAGGCGATCAGCGGCTGGATATTGCCGGGCATTAAGCGATGTTTAAAATATGGCGCGCCGAGGCTTTTCCACGTTCGCCATGCTTTGTAGTTGTGAAACTTCCGCTCCGTTTCCCATCGTGGGTACGTGTATTGCGGATACACGGGTTCGGGCAATCCTTCCTCCACCGCGACAGCCGACTCTATTGAAGCCCGGCGCGCGGAAGGGTTGATCAACACATCACGTAACTTCACATCAACACGGAACTCTGGTGCCGCCTTTTTCTCTGGTTCGTTAGAGATCACTCAAATCCCTCCTCAACATTTGTCAGACGCGAAGCTCACTCCATTTAAGCCAAGTCGCCCGAGTTTAGCGCACATATCCCGACGTGTTCCAGAAAATGATTGAAATCTGAGATTTGGAAACTGGACAAATCCTGCATCTCAAATCCGAAATCCGAGATCGCAAATTGGACTGTCTGAGGTGCGAGAGTCCAATCTGATATTTCGGATTTCGGATTTGAGGTGCAGGATTCGTGCAATTTCGAAATTTCCCGACCCGTTGCCTGCTCCCGCGCAGATCGATTACGATACTCAAGCTCCAGGAGGTTTCATGCCGAAAACGAAGCCGTATGTCCGGCTCACTCAACCCTTGATTCGCGATGCCGGGGTGCTGCGCCCGGCTAATTGGGAAGAGGCGCTGGATTTCACGGCACGCGGTCTTGGCTCCGTCGTCGACAAGCTGGGCGGGCAGTGGTTTGGCCTGTTCAGTTGTTCGAAGGCGACGAACGAGATGAACTTCGTTGCTCAGAAGTTCGCGCGTGTCGTGATGGGCAGTAACAATATCGACAGCTGCAACCGCACTTGACATGCTCCCAGCGTCGCCGGTCTGGCGACGGTTTTCGGTGCGGGCGGTGGCACAAACTCCTATCAGGAGATCGAAGAAACCGATGTGATTCTGCTTTGGGGATCAAACGCCCGGGAGACTCATCCGATTTTTTTCCATCATCTGCTGAAAGGAGTGCGCGATGGCGCGCGTCTCTACGCAATTGATCCACGGCGTACGAGCTCCGTGCAATGGGCGGACGTGTGGGCCGGGCTCGATGTCGGGACAGACATAGCGCTTGCCAACGCCATGGCTCGCGAAATCATTGCAGAGGGACTCCAGAACAGGGAGTTTATTGAAAACGCAACCACGGGCTTCGACGAGTATCGGCGGGCCGTTGAGCCTTACACGCTCGGGTATGCCGAACGCGAAACAGGTGTGCCCGCGCACGTTATCCGCGACATGGCGTATACCTATGCTCGCGCGCATCGCGCGATGATTTGCTGGACGCTCGGCATTACGGAACACCACAATGCCGTAGACAACGTTTTGGCATTGATCAACCTTTCCTTACTGACTGGCCACGTCGGCAAGTACGGCAGCGGCCTCAATCCGCTTCGGGGTCAGAACAACGTTCAAGGCGGCGGCGACATGGGCGCGCTGCCGGATCGACTTACAGGTTTTCAACATGTCGAAAATGCGCCGTTGCGGGAGAAGTTTGAAAAATATTGGGGCGTAAAGATCCCGCCGAAGAAGGGTTGGCATCTCTCGGAGATGTTTGAAGCAATGGAGCAGGGCGATCTGCGTGCGCTTTACGTCATCGGCGAAAACCCGCTGCAGTCGGAAGCGGATCAGAATCATGCGCGGCATTTGCTGGAGAGCCTCGAGTTTTTGGTCGCGCAAGATATCTTTCTGACCAAGACCGCGGAGATGGCGAATGTTGTTCTGCCGGCAACGGCGGCGTGGTGTGAGACCGAAGGGACTGTTACCAATAGTGAGCGGCGCGTGCAGCGCGTGCGTAAGGCTGTCGAGCCGCCGCCGGGGGCGCGCGACGATGTCGCGATTATTTTTGAGATCGCGCGACGCATGGGCCACGATTGGGGCAGGCCCGAGGCGGAAACAATTTGGAATGAAGTTCGCGCGTTGAGTCCGGTTCATGCAGGCATGAGCTACGCCAGGCTGGCAGCATGCAAAGGCCTGCAATGGCCATGTTACGACGAGGATCATCCCGGCGAACTCTTCCTGCACAGCCGGCTCTGGGAGCGTCCTGTCAACGGGCCGCGCGTTTCGTTCGTTCCTGTCGAACATGATCCGCCGGTTGACAAGCTGTCTGCTGAATTTCCGCTGCGCCTGACCACGGGCCGGCGGCTTGACGAATACAATACGGGTGTCCAGACGTCCGGCTACAATTCTCCACTCCGTCGTGGGGAAACGCTGGATCTCTCTCCGGAAGACGCGGAACGTTTGGGAGTTCACGATGGCGAATTGGTGCGGGTGTATTCGCGGCGAGGTAGTGTGACCGTTCCAGTGCGACGCGATGATTCCCTGCGGCCGGGCCTCACCTTCATGACGTTGCATTTTCCGGATGACGTTGCGACGAATCTCCTCACGATCGAAGCAACGGACCCGAAATCGGGGACTGCGGAGTTCAAAGCGGCCGCCATTCGAGGAGAGAAGGTGTAGCGTGGGGGACCGGCCAAATGCAAAAATCAAGGAGACCGCAGGCGTACCGACAGTGGCTTGGCCGGTGGGCCCGACGCTAAGCGAAGTTAGATGGACATTCGCATTCACGAACCGCAGGCCGACCAGGCCGAACGCGCCGCAGTCGATTCGGTTTTGGGGCCGCCACGCAACATTTCCGGCCATGAGGCGCGTTCGCAACGCCATCTTCTCCTTCCAGCGCTGCACGCGGTGCAAGATCGTTTTGGATGGCTGACTCCAGGGGCGCTCAATTACATCTCCGAGAGACTAGTAGTGCCTCCTGCGGAGTTGTTCGGCGTCGCGACTTTCTATCATTTGTTTTCAATGACGCCGCAGCCGGCGCGCGTGCTTCACGTTTGTGACGACATCGCTTGCCGGATCCAAGGAGCAGAGAAGTTGTGTGCGGAAATCGAAGCGAGTGGTGTTGCCTGGAAGCGCAGTCCGTGCCTGGGACAGTGTGAGCGCGCGCCCGCGGCGTTGATGATTGAGGCTGGGGAACGGCCGAGGTCGTTTGCTGTAGGGGCGGTGTATAACCGCCCACGCGACGCCATGGGCGGTCCGCAAAGCGCAAGCGCGATAGCGCGCAGCCTTAAGAATAGGCCGTCCCTACAGTTACTGGGGCGCGTGGGGCGCGTCGACCCACCAAATTTGGAGGACTATCGTGCCGACGGCGGATACACCGCGCTGAAACAAGCATTCGAGTTTGGGCCCCAGCGCGTCATTCAGGAAGTGCTGTCTTCCAATCTCGTGGGCCGTGGCGGAGCGGCATTTCCCACCGGCCGAAAGTGGGATGCGGTGGCGAAAGCTCCTGCGCGTCCTCATCATGTCGTGTGCAATGCAGACGAGTCGGAGCCGGGGACATTCAAAGACCGAATCCTCATGGAAGGCGATCCGTTCGCCATCATTGAGGGAATGACCATCGCCGCATATGCCACGGGAAGCGAGCACGGATTCGTTTACATTCGCGGCGAATATCCGCTGGCTACCGAGCGCGTGGAAACTGCCATTCGAGCCGCCCGCGATGCAGGTCTGCTCGGCAAGAATATTCTTCGATCCAACTTTTCCTTCGAAATCGAAGTACGCCGCGGCGCCGTCGCCTACATCTGCGGCGAAGAGACGGCGCTGTTCAATTCGATCGAAGGCAAGCGGGGCGAGCCCCGCAACAAGCCGCCATATCCGGTAAATGTCGGGTTGTTTGGAAAACCCACTGTCGTCAACAACGTCGAGACCCTGGCGAATATCCCGTTGATTGTCGCCGAAGGTGGCAAGGCTTTCGCCGGCACGGGAACGCCGGGATCGACAGGGCCGAAATTGTTTTGTGTGTCCGGGCACGTTGTTCATCCAGGATTGTATGAAGTTCCGTTCGGCCGGACGTTGCG
>QHXA01000281.1 GCA_003222755.1 Acidobacteriota bacterium | reverse complement strand
TGTTGACGGTGTAGTCGATATCTTCATCCGTCGTCATCGAGTTCAAGCTGAACCGGAGGCTGCCATGTGCCTCATCGGGCGTCTTGCCGATAGCAGTGAGCACGTGCGAAGGCTCCAGCGAACCGGAAGAGCAGGCAGAGCCGGTCGATACGGCCACGCCTTTGAGGTCGAGTGAAATGACCAGACCCTCTCCCTCCGCGTAATCCACCATGATATTGGATGTGTTCGGCAATCGCGGCGCATTCTCGCCATTGATGTGGATGAACTCGATACGTGACTTCAACTCATGCTCCAAGCGGTCTCGCAATTCGCTAACACGCGGCATCTCGTTCGCCAGACCCTCGCGCGCCATTCGTGCCGCTTCCCCAAATCCGACGATGCCAGCCACATTCTCAGTTCCTGAACGTCGATTCCGCTCGTGGCCTCCGCCGGTAACCATCGGCTTCAGCATCGTGCCCTTCTTCACAAATAACGCGCCGATACCTTTTGGCCCATGGATCTTGTGCGCGGACATCGAGTACAAATCGACACGTAGTTTTTTTACATCGATCGGAATCTTTCCGGTGGATTGCACGCCATCCGAGTGAAAGTACACATCAGCCTCGGCGGCAATCTCGGCGATCTCTTCAATCGGCTGGATCGTTCCGATTTCGTTATTCGCATGCATGATCGTGATGAGCACAGTGTCGGACCGAAGCGCCTTACGTACGTCGTCAGGATCGACTAATCCGTCCCTCGATACCGGCAACCATGTGACGGAAATACCTTGCTTTTCCAGGTCTTTGCAGGTGTGCATCACGGCATGATGTTCAATGCTAGACGTGATGATGTGCCCGCCTTTCGCTGCAATACCGCGTACAGCAAAATTGTCCGCCTCTGTTCCACCGCTTACGAATACGATTTCCGGGATCTCGGCATTGATGAGTTTTGCTACATGCTTCCGCGCGTCATCGATGAGTGACTTTGCGTGCTGGCCGAACCAGTGAATGGACGATGGATTGCCAAAATGCTCCGTAAAGACCGACATCATCGCCGCCAGCACCTCTGGCCGCATAGGTGTGGTTGCGTTACTATCAAGGTAGACGCGTCGCATCAGATGATTATAACGCTCACGACCGACTTTGGCCTTTCCGATCCCTTTGTCGGGATCATGAAAGGCGTCATCCTCGGTATTACGCCAAGCGTCCAGTTGGTCGATATCACACACGATATCCGATCGTATGACATTCTCGAAGCAGCGTTCTTGATCGAAACCACGTATGGATATTTTCCCGAAGGGACGGTGCACATTGTCGTGGTCGATCCTGGTGTTGGCTCGGCACGACGTCCGATAGCTGCCGTTTCGCACGGGCATCGATTTGTTGGTCCAGATAATGGGGTGCTCTCCGCAATACTCGAAAACGAGGCGTATCACATCGAGAACAATAGCTTCTTCTTAAAGCATGTGAGCCGCACGTTTCACGGCCGCGACGTTTTTGCGCCTGTTGCTGGGCATGTTGCCCGAGGTATACCGGTTCAGTCTCTCGGTCCGCGTATTTTTGATTTCATCCGGCACCCTTTACCGAAGCCCTGTCGCGAAGGGGCCAGGATCGTCGGGACCGTCTTACGCGTTGATAAATTTGGAAACGTCATCACGAATTTGCGACGAACCGATCTCGGCTCGGAATTCACCATCCGTGTTGCCGGTCTGCCCATTACACGCCTTTGCGCAAGTTTTTCGCAGGCCGACCCCGGGCAATTGTTCGCGGTCGAGGGCAGCACAGGCTACATCGAGATCGCTTTGAATCAGGGATCCGCCGCGGACCAACTGCGTGTCGCTCGTGGCGCCGAAATCGAAGTAGAAACTGTTTCTGCAAATCACTAAAATGGTCGGCTGCTAATTTATTAATGGGGATGCTATGAAGGCGGGACTAGAAGATGTTATAGCAGGCGAATCCGGGATCTGTTACATCGATGGTAACAAAGGAATTCTCGCCTATCGCGGATACAACATTCACGAGCTTGCAACTAATTCTACATTCGAAGAGACCTGCTATCTGTTGTGGTTCGGCCGATTGCCGAGACGACCCGAACTCGACGATATTTCCAAAAAACTTTCCTCGAACCGTGCAATCGCGCGGCAAGTGATCGATGAGTTGAGAGGCATGCCTAAAAACGCAGGTCCGATGGAAGTGCTGCGGACCTCTATTTCGATGCTCTCAATGTACGATCCGGAAGCCGAGGATATGTCGGCCGAAGCCAACCTCCGCAAGGCCATTCGCTTGACCGCGCAGACCGGAACGATCATCGCTGCGTTCCATCGTCTTCGTAATGGCCAGGAACCGGTTGGGCCCCGACTCGATTTGAACCACGCCGCAAATTTTGCTCATATGCTGAATGGCAGTCCGCCAAACGACACGATATCGAAAGCCCTTGATATCGCGCTGATTCTCCACGCTGATCATGAATGGAACGCTTCCACATTTGCCGCACGCGTGACGGCGGCGACGCTTTCCGATATCTATTCGGCAGTGACGTCTGCTATAGGCGCTTTGAAAGGGCCGCTACATGGCGGCGCCAATGAGGCGGTCATGCGGATGCTCCAACAGATCGGCGACACTTCCAAAGTCGACGCGAGCATTCGCGACATGTTCGCTGCCAAAAAGAAGATCCCGGGATTTGGACACCGTGTGTATCACACCGAGGATCCGCGCGCCACGCATCTGCGCCGCATGTCCAGAGAAGCGTGCGAGCGAGCCGGTCAACCCAAATGGTATGAAATGTCTGCACGCATCGAGGAACTTGTCAAGTCGGAGAAAAAGCTGAACGCGAATGTCGACTTCTATTCCGCCAGCACGTACTACGTTAGTGGTATGCCGATTGATCTATTCACACCATTTTTCGCCGTGAGCCGAATGTCCGGCTGGACGGCACATGTTCTTGAGCAATACTCGAATAATCGCCTCATTCGGCCGCGCGCGGAATACATCGGCCCGCCGCCAGATCTAAAATGGATCCCGGTGAATCAAAGGTAGATGCCGGCTTTAGCCGGCATGCGCCCGCTAGTCCCGCCATCTACGGAAACTGGCAAATCCGACTCAACAGTTGGCCACGCAAACTCATCGCGATCGCGCTGGTCCTGGTGACCTGCGGTACGCTGCTTTACCGGACCTGGTGGCTTTTCCTCGCAGCCTGGATCACGCGTGCTCACACATCCGAGCCTGCCATATACGAACGCGCAACCAAGTACGACCCTCACAATGCGGACTACCATTTTGTGCTTGGGCACATTTACAACTACTCCACCCAATACCTGAATTTGGTTCGTGCCGGTGAAGAATACGAAGCCGCCGTGCAGCTGAATCCGTACCGCTCCGCGTACTGGCTGGAGCTTTCGAAATACTACGAACAAACGGGGAACGTTGAACGATCCCGCTATGCCATGAAAATGGCCCTGGAACACGATCCGAATTATGCCCAAACGCACTGGGCAGCGGCGAATCTTTACGTCCGGCTGAATGATCTGAAATTCGGCGATTTCGAACTACGTCGGACGGCAGATCTGGACGTCGCATACCTAACACAGGTGCTGGATTTGGTGTGGCATTTTTATGAAGATCCTGCACGCATCATGTCCACTCACGTGCCGAACACAAAGCAAGCGAACCTCGTTGCACTGAACTATTTCGTGTCACAGAAGACCGAGACCGGCGCCGCTCTGGCCTGGTCGAAGCTCAAGACCTTTGTAACCGAGATCCCAGAACGTTTTCCCTACGTGGAATATCTCGTTTCGCTCAGGAAACCCGGTGATGCGTGGAACGTTTTCATGTTCCCGGCAACCGAATTCCCTGGCCGCATCTTCAATCCATCGTTTGAAACCGAGCCCATGAACGGCGGCTTCGACTGGCGATTCGTTTCCACCGAGCACGCGGAAGCCCGCCGCGATATGACTACCGCAAAAACTGGTATCGCTTCCTGGCGCGTGACTTTCGATGGCAAGGAAAATGTGGATTACGGCGGTCTCGCTCATTGGATTCCTGTAACGAAAGGAAGACAGTACAAGCTTACGTTCTGGATGAAGACCGAAGCGATCAGCACCAACGAGGGTATGTTCGTCGAAATCGATGGCCAAGCGTCCGAGAAACAGGTTGGCACCACGTATTGGCAACAACTCACTATTCCGTTCACGGCAGGCTCCGACCTCGTGACCATCCGCCTCCGGCGGGTTCCATCCAAGAAGTTCGACAACCTCTTAAAAGGCAAGGTGTGGTTGGACGAATTTGCTCTGAATTAATGGGGACGACTCCACTTTAGTGTCTCTACCGGGCGAGGTCCTTCTGATATTCTCTTTCCGTGATCGATATCCATTCTCACATAATGCCCGAAATAGACGATGGCGCCCGGACTGTTGGCGAAGCTATCGAAATGGCGCGGATTGCGACGGAAGACGGAATCGAGTATATGGTCTCGACCCCGCATATGTTCAATGGGCTTTCGCACAACCCGCAGCCGGCGGAGATACTCGATCGCGTCGCAGCTCTGAATGAAGCAATCGGCAGCAAAGAAGGTGTGAAGATTCTGGCAGGGAATGAGGTACACATTTCACACGACATTGCTGAACAAGCTGAAGCCCACCGCGTCACGACGATTAACCAGCGCAACCACATGCTCGTGGAGTTTCCACAGCTGACGGTGCCGGTCGGCGCTGACGAACTGTTCTACAAACTCCTGCTTCAAGGCATCCATCCGATCCTTGTGCATCCCGAACGCAATGGACAGATTCAAAGCAATCCTTCAATTGTGGCAAATTTCATTGAGCGCGGTGTCCTCATCCAGATCACAGCCATGAGCGTTACCGGCGAATTCGGTCCCGCTGCAAAGGCATGCGCGGATGCTCTGCTCCGTCACCACTGTGTGCACTTCCTGGCCACCGACGCTCATCGCCCTAAAAGCCGGCCTCCGATCCTGAGCAGAGGCCGCGACGCTGCTGCCATGATCGTCGGAGAAGAACACGCCGCGGCGCTCGTTGAGACGAATCCACGCGCTGTTATAAACGGCGAAGTACTCCACGCTCCGCCGCCGATACCGTTTGGATCCTCCGCCAAATCGAAGCGCTCCTTTTTCGCGAGGTTTTTTCATGATCGTCAAAGACTCACTCATTAAAAATATTCAATCTCGCAACGTGCGCGTGGGAGTCATCGGACTCGGCTATGTCGGATTGCCACTGGTTTTGCGGTTCGGAGAAGAACACTTTACCGTCATCGGTTTCGATGTTGATGCGGAGAAGGTCCGCAAATTGAATGCCGGTCAATCTTATATCCGCCACATTCCGGCCACACGGCTGCAAACGCTGATCAAAGAAAAACAATTCGAAGCCACGGCCGATTTTCGACGGCTATCGGAACCGGACTGCATCATCATTTGCGTGCCGACTCCGCTCACGGCGAAGAAAGATCCGGATCTTCAGTACATCGAAAAAACCGCCGCTGCGATTTCGAAGACTCTGCGCAAAGGCCAGCTGATTTCGCTCGAGAGCACCACGTATCCGGGTACGACTGAAGAAATCTTGCTCGAACGATTTCGGACCACAGGTTTGGAGGTAGGTCAGGATTATTTTCTTGTGTTCTCGCCGGAACGTGAAGATCCGGGCAATCCGAAATTTTCGACAAGAACGATTCCAAAAGTCGTGGGTGGAATTACTCCGGACTGCTTAGAAGCCGGAAAGACACTATACAGCCAGGTGATCGATCGCGTTGTAACCGTGTCTTCGACTCGCGCGGCAGAGTTGGTCAAGTTACTCGAGAATATTTACCGCTGCGTGAACATTGCTCTCGTGAATGAGCTGAAGCTTCTTGCCGACCGGATGAATATCGACATCTGGGAAGTGATCGAGGCGGCAGCCACCAAGCCGTTTGGCTACACACCGTTTTATCCCGGACCCGGCCTTGGCGGCCACTGCATTCCGATCGATCCGTTTTACTTGTCATGGAAAGCGAAAGAATATGACTTTTCCACCCGATTCATTCAACTCGCCGGAGAAGTCAATACGTCGATTCCATATTACGTCGTCGACCGCATTGCGGCTGCATTGAACGACCATTCGAGAGCGATTCGCGGTTCAAACGTTTTGGTATTAGGTGTGGCTTATAAGAAGGATGTCGATGATGTGCGCGAATCTCCTGCGCTGGAGATTATGGAGCTTCTCCAGCATCGAGGCGCCATCCTCTCTTACCATGATCCATACATTTCCCAGCTACACAAGATGCGCGCTTACGACTTCTCTCACATGCGTTCCGTCGAACTGACTGAGCAGACGCTGGGCCAAGTGGATGTCGTCCTCATCGCGACTGATCATTCCAGTTTCGATTATCAATGGATAGTCGATCACGCGCCGCTCGTCCTAGACACCCGCAACGCAACCCGCACGATTACGCGTGGCCGCGAAAAAATTTATCGCGCGTGACCAATTTTTAGCCGGAGCCGCCGTTATGAATTCGGTTCAAAACCTCCTCGTCAAGATTGCGCTCGCTATGGCCGCCACAGTTGCTTTCAGCTCACCACTGTGCGCACAGAACTCAGCCGAAAACATCCGATCGTGCGACAGGTATTCGGGAGCAACCGCGAGTGCGAAAATTACCGCAGCCATCGCCGACCTGCCCAGTACCGGTGGTACTGTCGATTGTCGGAGCTTACAAGGAGCCCAGACCATCGCAAGCACCGTCACTATTTCCAAACCCGTGCAGTTGAAACTATGCGCAGCGAGCTTTGCGATGAGGGGAGACTTCCATATCGCAAGTAATAATGTGGAGATCGAGGGGTGCGGCGATCAGACAATTTTGTCCATCGCCGCAGGCGCCTCCTTTAGGAACAACGCCCCGATTAGTGGCCTCAACGCAAGTAATATTCGCATTCATGATTTGGCGATCACAGGTGGCTGCACGGCGTCTTCAACATTCAATTCCGCACAGAAGGGTGTGTATTTCACCGCCACAACCAGTTATTACAATGTGGTGGTGGACCATATGCATGTATCAGGTATGTGTGGCGAGGGACTGTATGCCGATATTGGAAGCGGCTCATTGGGCTCGACCGGTCGCATCGACTTTACGGACAACATCGTTGAGCATGGCGCCGGTGTCAATGCGATCAACGTGAACTTCACTGGTGTGGCAGATTGCCGCATCTCACGCAATCGTATCAACGACATGAAATCGAAAGGCATTGAAGGTCCCGCAAATGGCTGTGTCATCTCTGAGAACATCATCAGTAATGTCCTAGGCGACGGCATCTTCATCAACAATTACGCCACAACGACAAAAGTACGCACCACTATAGCCAACAATCGCCTGCGAGCAGGCGGAACGTTTAATTCGAACGGCGGCATCACGGTCGGTGGCTGGGGTGTAACCGTGATTGGCAATGACGTAACCGGTTGGACAGGACCGTGCATTTATCTGACTAACTTAGGTGGTGCGACTAATCGCGGCAGTGACAATTTACTGGCCGGCAACGTATGCCATGGCAATTCGACACTAGGTACAAGTTATTTCACAGGCGAGATCGTACAGGATGGAGGTTCCAATAACGCGATCATTGGGAACAACCTGTACCAAGAAACGACGGCGACGCGTCCGATTGTGGTCCAGTCCGGAACAGCGACTTTCATTGATGGCAACACCTTTACCGGATTCGGTGCAAATTGGATCAATGATCTGGGTGCGGGAACCATCTACGGAAACAACGCGCCGAACTATGGGACTGTGAAAAAGGTCGCGACCGTTCCACTGAACTGGACGCCGCAGGTTCCTTCTAACACTACAAATAACTGGCTGACTGCGAGCGGTCGAGACCAATTCACAGAGTGCAATAATCACAACGGATCGGCTCAAGACGACGCAACAAAAGCGTCATGGTGTATCGATTTTGGCGCACTCAACGATCAATTTCGCATCAAGCGAGCACCCGCAGGTGGCGCACTAACGACTGTATTTCGCGTTTTGAACGGATCAGCAATCGGCCTGGGAGATTCTGGCCCAATCTGGACGTCCGGGACCGGTGCGCCTAAGGGAGTGTGCGCCACAGGTTCACTGTACACCGACACCACCGGGGGCAAAGGCACAACGCTCTACGTGGGCGAGTCGGCCGCATGGGCACCGAAATAGCGTTCCTCGGACGGATCTTCCTACTGATGGGAGGGACAATTTAGGCGGCAATGGCAGGATTGGCGCGGGTTTTGCGGCAATAACGTGCGCGGGATCGCCTGACTACAAGCTATTTCGCCGGCAAGGGCACCCGAAGCGCATCGAGAATCTGCGATTGATGCTCGTTGGGTTTGGGTAAACGCGTGACGGTGAGCTTGTCTTTTTTCTCCTTTGGATTCTTCTCATCCTTTTTGCCACTCTTGTGTTTGCTATCGAGATCATAAACGAGCAGACATAGGCGGTTCAGCGCCGCCAGTGCATCGGAAACGGTGACTGCATGTGGATCCGTGTCGGTGGTTGCGAATGCCGCGGCCAGCCGACGTTCGAGTTCCCGGTAGAGTTTTAACGCGAGCATGCAACAGAACACATGTCCGCGCGTCCGGCCGTCCTTGCGTACGAATACCGGCCGCACTTCGAGCATTCCTGTCTTCATTGTGCGGAAATCGCGCTCCACCTTTTGCAAGCCCACGTAATTATCGTGAACGGCTTGCGCGGCGAGTTGATCTTTGGCAACGTCGGTGACGATGACATAACAACCGGCTAGATCCACGGCGCGCTGTTTCGCCTGCGGATCGACTGTCTCGACGATTTGTCGATCCTCCAGCTTCAGCTGAACGATGCCGTCCAGTTTGTGTCGCGAAATCCACTCTGTCAAAGTCCGCAAACCGGCTTCCGGCTTTGAGCGCGGAGATTTCTCCACTTGTTGGTTGCGTTCGGTGATTTTCTGTCGCAATTTGGTCAGCTTATCTTCCAACCGATGCTGCGCTCGCCGGGCTTCCTCAGGATTCTTGCGCAAAATGAATCGCAGCGTGTCGGATTCGACCTCGCAAACCTGCTCGGTGAAGAGTTCCATCTGAATGATTTTTTCCGATAACAATTTGCGGATCTGGGGATCGGTCAGCGCGCTGATGTAGCGGAAGCCTGCAGCATTCAGATCCTTCTTGCCCGTACTCTTGACCATGCCGCGGTCGCCGACGAAGACCACATCCTTGACGGCGAATTCTTTCGTGAGGATGTCGATCTGAGTGGCGACCGTTTTCGGATCGGCCGTGTTGCCTCGAAACACGCGTACCGCCAGCGGTTCTCCCGATGGATCCGTCAGCAGTCCAACCACGATCTGCAGCTTGCCACGCTTGCCATCCCGGTTATAGCCAAATTCCCCCAGCGCATTGTGTTCACCTTCCAGATACGTGCTGGTGACATCGTAGAGGAACAAGATGGGAGGCGTTTCACACCGCGCCAAATAACTCCGCCAGAGCGCTCTCTCAATCTTGTTCTGCCGGGCGGCAAGATCGTCCAGAGCGCCATAGAGATCCTCTTCGTCGAAGGCATCCAGGCCGAGCACCTCCGCGACGGCGTGATCGCGAGCCCAGCGAACAGCCGACAACCGCGAGCCTTGATGCGCCACGCGAGCCAGCACCAGAAATAATTCGAGCTTTCCATTTCTGCTCTGGCCCAGAGCCGGCCCGATGCCGATCTCGGCGGCAACGTGCTTCAGAGCGTGAAGCACACCAAACGTCGGCCCCATGGTGGGATCGGAAACCGCCGCATCGTCCAACTCGCCGCGCAACAGACGGCGCAGTGCCTCGACTCGAGAGCTGGGCCAGGAGGACAGGTTCGCCAGCGTTCGGTTCTTGACCTTGCCGTTTTCGCGGTAGGATTCGCGCAACAGGATAGCGGGGGGAGAGTTGCGATTGGGAACCTCGGCGACATACATGCCGACATGATACGATTACAGGTTAATGTCGTCAATGGCAACTATGCTATTTACATGACTACATTAATAGTAGCTAAAAGCATTCTTCTGCCTGAAAATTCAATCACTTTACTTCAAACGTAGGGGGGGAAGATCCGTCAGGTAGTCCCGGAACTCCCGCTCCACAAATCGCGGAACCGGATGCTCGCGCGCCTGCTGAC
>QHXA01000280.1:9052-11073 GCA_003222755.1 Acidobacteriota bacterium | reverse complement strand
GCGCAACGTCGGGCTCTTGGACCACAGACATGTTCGTTGAAGCGGTCTACACAAGTTTGAAGAATCCGCCCCAAACCGCGAGTACAAAATGAGTGCGAAGGAGAACCCTTTTATGAAAAGCCGTGTCTTGATTCTGGCATTTGTTGCGGCATCGTTTTTGCCAATGGTAGTCCTTGCACACCATTCCTTTACTGCGACCTACGACACAGCGAAGACGGTAACTATCGAGGGGAAAGTGACTCAATTCTTGCTCCGCAATCCCCACTCATTTCTTCACGTAACGGCGATCGGCAAAGACGGCAAAGAACAAAATTGGAATGTCGAGTGGGCTGCCGCGGGCCAATTGGGCGGCGCTGGCGTCACTCGCGATTCTCTGAAGGTCGGGGACCCGGTTGTGATTACCGGCAATCCTGCGCGTGACGCTGCCGACCAGCGTCTTCGAATGGTCACTGTCAAACGGACATCGGACGGATTCAACTGGGGGTTCCGTCAGGGTCAAGTTGTCGATTAATTGATCGACTCTATAACGCGGAAGATCAGACTGCCCTCAACACAGGAGTTGTGAATGATCCCTGACAAAGTTCACTTCGTAGGCAGCATTGCTCTCGACAGTGTGGAAGAAGTTTTTTCGACACTGGGTACCATTCTTGGGCGCCGCCTCCGCCGTGTGCCGGATGGCGAACCCGGCGGGCGTCGGTTATGGATCAGTTGGCAATACCCCCTACTCCGTGCGCAACCCTTTCTGAAACCCGACACCGCGCATCCCAATCCGACAAGCGGTTTCTTCCCGCTTGGCCTCGCTGAGAATGTTTCGCCAGCCGATATCCGGTTTGGTGAACTCGGGTATGCGCGCGAAGCTCGAGCTTCTTATCAGGACTTTCTGTCCGCACGGCAGGGCGGGAAATTAGCTGCTGGAACGAAGTTTCAAGTATCCTTGCCAACGCCTTTCGCTGTGATCTTTCCGTTTTGCTTAGCAAAGGATGAGCCGCTGATTGAGAGTGCCTACGAGTCAGCAATGCTGAGGGAAGTGGATACGATTTGCCGCGCGATACCTCACCGGGATCTGTGCATTCAATGGGATATTTGCCTCGAAATGATCCATTGGGATGGGCGGCTGCCATACATGCAAGCGCCTTTCGATGATTTACAGCGCGAGGTCATGCAGCGCATGAAGCGCCTCTCTGGTGCGGTGCCGAACGATGTCGAACTTGGCTTTCATTTGTGCTATGGCGATTGGGATGCGAAGCATTTCATCGAACCGGTCGACATGGGCAAGCTCGTGGAGTTCGCCAATGCTCTGTTCAAGACGGTCGATAGGCCGATTACGTTCATCCACATGCCCGTACCTGCCGATCGGTCTGATGACGCTTACTTCCAGCCACTGACTGCGCTACAGCTGCTGCCAGCCACAGAACTGTACCTGGGATTGGTTCACGCCGACGGCGCGGACAAAACGCGAGAGCGCATTTCAACGGCAACCAAATATTTTCCGAACTTCGGAATCGCCACCGAATGCGGAATCGCGCGCGCGCGGACTCCGGAACTGGTCAAGCGGCTAATTCAAATTCACGCGGAAGTTTCTCAGGAACCTGCAATCCTGACCGGACGCACTTGATGATGCTTGGGAGTTATCCGCTTCGGCGGGCAGTTCACCAATCCGGATCTCTTCAATCGTCTGACAGCAGAGCCCCTAGTGTGGGTCGATTCTGGATGCTGGCCTCCACGCGATCCGCGCTCGCTTGAACCATCGATCGGATGAAATTGCTATTCCGCCGAACTGCTCGAATTGGAAAGCTCCGGTTGGTGGCGCTGGATAACTCTCGAGCTCGTGCGTTTACCCCTACCCGGTTTTTCTTCCGGTCCGCGGATTAACGACCCACCGGGCAACGCAGTCAGACAATCGGTGTCGGCTAGAACCAATTCCAAATTGCGGCGCGTCAGCTGAGCGTGTTCGCGCGCGAGACTCTCGGCGCGGGCGCCCTGACGCTTAGTGATTGCTTCGATGATTCTATGGTGATGTT
>QHXA01000280.1:5977-9042 GCA_003222755.1 Acidobacteriota bacterium | reverse complement strand
ATAAAGAGCTCGGCCGCTTCTGCGAGCTGGGGACGCACGGTGACAAGAGCGCGCGGTGAGGAAAGCGGAAAAGAGAACAGACGGCCCAGTGCCTGTCGCACCATATCGCTTTGCGCCAGTCTTACGATCTCTCCATGAAAGATGTCGTTCAGTTCCAGATACGTTGGGAAAGAATCCGGCGTTGGCTCACCCATGGCATCCATATCGCTCTGACATTTGCGCAGCGGAATCAGATCGTCGTCATTGGTCCAACGTTCTGCTGCAAGCCGCGCGGCACCGCCTTCTAGCAGTCCGCGAACTTCTATTCCATCCCAGATATCGTTCAGAGTGAATTTGCGGACAATGAAGCCGCCGGTGGGGTAGGGCTCTAACAATCCTTCATGCGCTAGCCGTTCCAGAGCGAGGCGGATCGGAGTGCGAGATACACCAAGACGTACGGTCAACGGATGCTCGGAAATTCGTTTGCCGGGTCCAAATTCTCCCGTCAAAATCAGTTCTCTCAGACGCAGAACGGTCCGCCCTGTTTGCGACTCCGCCTCCACTGCCTGGTTTAAAGTGCCGACGCTTTCTGCTTCACTCAATGGAATGACCCCCAACTGCATTATTCATACCGTTGTATACGCCGTCTGCAGGATTTCGGCTACGCTCGGTTCCAAAACTCCCGTCTCGTCGGGCGACCCGCAGATTCAAAAAGATCGTCCACATCTTCGAGCTTCAAGTAGGGCCCACTTCAGGGCCCGCCCTAGAAGCGGTATCTCACCCGTGACTTTAAACGGCATGCCGATTGAAGGATGGAAGATTATGCGTCCTCAAATCGAAGGGTCAATCTCTCTTGCTTGTTAGCATACCAGATCAGTGATGACAAGACAAAACAGCATGCCAAAATAACGTTGACATCGCTATAAAACCATAATTATCCTCGCGGTCAATTAAGATTGCATGCAATTAGGTTGATGGCCATATTCTGATGAGTGAATTCACTAAGGCTCATAGCAACTCGCGCGGGCTGGAATTGTTGTAGATGGTGATCCAATAATGCATACCAAAAGGAGCAGGTTCCGAGGAGGGACGGGGAGTATGAGAACTATAGCGAGTGCAATGATTGTCGCGGCGATGCTTTGTTGCGCGGGGACAAATGTCGTATGGGCTCAGGCGACGGCTCAAATTAGCGGCACCGTCAGAGACGCGAGTGGCGCTGTCTTGCCCGGCGTGCAAGTCACAGCAACTCAGACGGACATCGGTACTTCGAGGGGAACTCTTACGAATGAGACCGGTTTTTACGCGTTGCCGAACCTTCCGCTTGGCCCATATAAGGTCGAAGCATCGCTCGTGGGCTTTCGTACGTTTGCTCAGACCGGGATTGTGCTGCAGGTCGGGAGCAATCCAGTGGTTGATGTGCGGATGGAAGTCGGTCAGGTGGCACAGGTCGTGGAGGTACAGGCGGACGTTGCCACGATAGAGACGCGGAGCGTCGGTGTCGGGACCGTCATCGAGACGCAACGTGTCGTGGACTTACCGCTCAACGCGCGGCAGGTAACAGATCTCATCACATTGAGCGGCCTTGCAGTGAGGACGGGTAGTTCACCCGGATACAACATGGACACTGGAGTGAATATCAGTGTGGCGGGCGGGACAAGCTACAGCGTGCAGTACAACCTCGATGGCGCCTCGCATTTGGACATGTATGTGGGAACGAACATGCCGCTTCCGTTCCCAGACGCGTTGCAGGAATTCAAAGTCGTTACGAGTGCGCAGGACGCCTCCAGCGGAGGCCACTCGGCGGCCGCGGTGAACGCGGTAACGAAATCGGGTGGCAATCAACTTCATGGCGATGTGTTTTGGTTCCTGCGTAATGCCGCCGCTAACGCGCGCGATGCATTCGCTCCCAAGAACGATCAACTGAAGCGGAATCAATTTGGCGGCACGGTCGGAGGCGCCCTCAAAAAAGACAAGATGTTTTTCTTCGTTGGCTATCAGGGCACGACGACTCGACAGACTCCATTGGACACAACTGCGTTTGTTCCGTCCATCGCGATGCGATCGGGAGACTTCTCCGCCTACATCAATCCGGCAAATGGCTGTCCGTCGGCGGCAGCCGTACGAAACATCGCTGACGGCAGTGGCAAGCTGATTTTTGCGCTGAGTCCAGCCGCAGTCGAGATTTCAAAACGTCTACCGCAAAGCACCGATCCGTGTGGCAGAGTCTCGACAGGAAACCCTCTTCATGAAAATCGCCTCCAGGTGCCCGCGCGACTGGATTACCAATTGAGTGAAAGGCAGACACTGTTTGCCAGGTACATGGTCACCAGGATTCAAACAAAAGTTCCATACGACATCCGGCCAAACGATGTACTCACGTCCACTGGTTATGGCGCCGATGATACAGCCCAGTCATTGGCTTTTGGCCACACGTATGTCTTCAGTCCCAAACTCGTCAATTCGGTTCACATATCAGGGAATCGCGTCGGCGCGAACAAACTTCCCGCAAAGTACTTTGGTCCCGCCGATGTCGGAATCAAGAATCTGTTTGGCTATATCCCGCAGTTCACTGCGATGACCGGCGCGGGTTTTTCACTGGGTCTGCCCGCGAACTTTGCAATATCCACCACAGCTATGACCAACTTCGGCGTCAATGATGATGTGACTGTGGTGCGCGGATCTCACCAGTTCGCTGTTGGCGCCAGTATGAACCGCGGGCTCTTATTCACACGATCGAATGCATGGGCACCAGGCGTCATGATTTTTACGGGCGCCATACCGAACGTTGGCGCGATTCCGGGGCTCGGTACGCCCATCGTCGGAACGGGTGCGGCGATTACCGACTTTCTGACAGGCAGGATCACCTCGCTTCACCAGGCGAATCCGAATCCTGAAAACCTAACGCAGAACTACTTTGCGGCTTATTTGCAGGATACGTGGAAAGCGACACGGAAGCTGACCCTGAACTACGGTCTACGATGGTCGCCATTCCTGCCGATGCAGTTCACCGATGGCAACGTTTACACTTTCAGCCTTGATAATTTCTACAAAGGCGTTCAAAGCAAGGTTATTCCGAGCGCGCCTCC
>QHXA01000280.1:5321-5874 GCA_003222755.1 Acidobacteriota bacterium | reverse complement strand
GGGATCCGGCAGGAGACGGCAAGACGGCCATACGGCTCGGCGCAGGAATTGCGCATGACTTCATCCGGATGGACCTGCACGAGAACACGTCGTCGGTCGCTCCGTTCCGGCTGACCGTAACGCCTTCGGTCGTGAGTCTCGATAATCCGTTCCCGAATGGTAGTCCGTTCCCTTACAACTTTGATTCTGCTCGTCCCACATTTCCATCCGAGCCGCTCTATCAGGGATTTTTCCCAATTCCGCCGGATCTGAAAACGACGGAGCAATACTCCTGGAACTTCGGTATCCAGCGTCAAGTGACGCCGAGTTTGTTTGTCTCTGGAACGTATGTCGGAACGCACCTCATCCACACCTGGAGCGCCGTCGATTTGAATCCGGGCCTGTTTATTCCTGGCAACTGCGTTGCAGGACAATATGGCCTCACGTCTTCAGGACCATGCACGCAATCGAATAACGTCAATCAACGACGGTTGCTGCAACTAACGAATCCGAACGCGGCGAAGGTAAACACTCTCGGATCGATGGAACAGCTCGATGACGGCGGTACGATGCG
>QHXA01000280.1:0-5257 GCA_003222755.1 Acidobacteriota bacterium | reverse complement strand
CTAGACGGCAACTATACATGGTCGCATTGCATCGGACTTCCTATCACTACGTTGACCAATCTTGGAGCTGCGAATCCTCACGGGCCGTATCAAAACAACGGACCGAACGATCGAACGCTCGATATGGGTGATTGCACTAGCAACGCCGCAATTTCTGCGTTGGACTTGAGGCATATCGCCAATATCACATTCGTTGCGACGACACCGAAGTATTCGGGCGGCTCCTGGTTAAACAGGCTTGCATCCACGTGGACATTCTCGACGATTTTCCAAACGCGATCGGGTGCGCCTTTCACTCCAGGGATTGGCGGCGACCAGGCTTACAGCGGTGTGGCTATTCCCGGCGGTGGCGCGTTGCCGATCCCGCAGCGTCCGAATCAGGTGGCTGACGTGGTTTCACCGACTCGCAGGCAGGGATGTTCGCCGGCTCCGTGTGTGAGCTGGTTTAATGCGAGTGCCGTCACGTTTCCTGCAGTCGGTACATACGGCAATATGGGTGTCGGCAGCCTGCGAGGCCCGGGATTCTGGGATTGGTCTCAAACCGTTTCGAGAAAATTCCAAGTTACCGAAGGCCAGCAGATTGAATTTCGCGCGGAAGCATTCAACGTGACCAACAGCCTCCGCCTAGGTAATCCCAACGTGTCCTTGAGCGGAGGACAATTTGGAAAGATCACGAGCAGCAACGGTGGCCCCAGGATCATGCAGTTTGCGCTGAAGTATGTCTTCTGATCAGCCTCGAGGGAGAACTATGATTCGTGAATCTTTGATAGCGGCGGCATTGGCCGCAGCGGTGTACTTCATGACGGGCTTGCCGGAAACGATTGCGCAAGCGCCGCAACCAACGGTGACCTTTAATAAGGACGTATTGCCAGTCCTTCAGAAAAATTGCCAGGGATGTCATCGGCCGGGTCAGATTGCGCCGATGTCGTTGCTCACCTATAAGGATGCTCGTCCATGGGCAAAGGCAATGAAGAACGCAGTTGTGACGGGAACGATGCCGCCATGGTTTGCGGATCCTAACTATGGGCATTTCTTGAACGAGCGTCGGTTGAAGCAAAGCGAGATCGATACTATTGCGAAATGGGCCGATGGCGGAGCTCCCGAAGGCGATGCGAAGGATGTTCTTCCTCCAGTCCAATGGCCCGATGGAGGATGGCAGATCAAGCCGGACTATATCGTCGAGGGCCCTACTTACGATGTCCCGCCGAAAGGCATCGTCGAATGGACTTGGTTCGTGGTACCGGGCGGTTTCACTAAGGATACGTGGGTGACTTCCATCGAGGTACTGCCAAGTCAGCTAGCAGTAACACATCATGTTTGTCTTTCATATGTTCAGCATAGTCCCGAGGTGCAGTACAACGTTCCTATCCTGCCTCGCGGCGTCATACAACGCGATGCGGAGGGGAATGAGATCCGCGCTCCACGCGGGCAACGGGGTGGAGCAGTACAAGGTGGGCAAGCTGCTGGCCAGCGCCGCGAAGCACAGGGTGGCGCAGCATTTCCGGGCGCGCTGGGTGTCGTCTTTGGGCGGAGCGCCGGCACGTCGCTTATTGAAGAGTGCTATGAACCAGGTAGACCGCCGGCGGATTTCCGGCCGTACAATGCCGCGAAATTGATTCCAGCTGGCACGGATATCGCGGTAAATGTGCATTACACGCCTAACGGCACACCTGTCACCGATCACGTGCGTATTGGATTCACTCTCGCGAAAGAGCCACCGAAACGCCGGTATATCGCGATGAGCAGCTCAGCGCCATCGGATCCGGCACAGTTTGCGATTCCGCCTAACAACGGGAATTGGGAGGCTCCACCTGCCGTCGTCACGTTCGATCACGACGTTGAACTTGTCGGGTTAATGCCGCATATGCACGTCCGCGGCAAAGCAGCTCGATTTGATCTCGAGTATCCCGACGGAAAGAAGGAAACAATCCTGAATGTACCCCGATACGACTTCAATTGGCAGCTTTGGTATGACACCTCGATTAAGCTGCCCAAAGGCACAACCATGAAGGTTTTTGCCTGGTACGACAATTCGCTCAATAACAAGTTCAACCCGAATCCCAACGCGACCGTGTACTACGGCGATCAAACGTGGGAGGAGATGCACTTCCCGTCATATGGCTTAGTCCTGGATGACCCGAGTATCGATCCGAGGAGAGTCATTCGAAGTCCGTTACAGGCTCGGCCTCCCGGTAACTGATTTTGATTAAACGGACTACCCGATGACGTGATCATTCGCGTCATCGGTCAAATCCGCGGTTCGTTCAAGGGAAAACACTATGTCACGACTGCGATCTTCATTACTCATCTTCCTCGCATTCCTGTTTGCGGCTGCACCAATGTATTTGCGCAGTCGCACTCTCGCGCAAGGAGCCGAGCCTGGGGTTCTGGTCGTCGAGGGTGGCACTCTTATCGACGGCAATGGCGGTGCGCCAGTCCGAGATGTTCAGATCGTCATTCAGGGAAACCGGATTACTAACATCGGTCGGAAGGGAGAGAACCGTCCCGCGAACGCTCAAGTTATCAACGGCGACGGGAAGTTTATTCTGCCGGGTCTATGGGATTCGCTCGACAACTTCATCTGGAACCAGGGAGAGATCCTTCTCAATAACGGTGTCACCTCTTTCATCGGCATTGGCGATATGGGTGAAGTCGGTGTCGTATACGCCGATGGAGTAAAGCGCGGGAAGATTCGCGGGCCGCGCCCGTTCGATTGGCCTGTCCATTTTATTGGAGCGGGCGGCGGAGGCATTCCTGGAGCAAACCGTACAGGATTGGAATCTCCATTCCAATCCCCACATCCACTCACGGCTCCGGAGGATGCAAAGCAATGGACGAAACGAGTTCTCGATCTTGGAGGGGCGGCGATCTCGTTTCAGAATGGAGGCGTTTCGGAGGAAACGTTTAAGGCCGCCGTTGAAGTCGCCCATGCTGCGGGAAAATCCGTCGGCATTCGAGCAGGAGGCGCCAGAGGCAATATTGGTGCTCGCGACGCGGCTCTCATGGGGGCGGACTTCATACCACGTTCTAACGGCATTGCGGCCGTGGTCACCGCCGTACAAGACGCAGGTGGGTTCGGCGGCGGCAATGAGCTGCAGCAGTGGGCCGAAATGGACGAGGCGAAAGCCGCGGACCTGATCAAAGTTCTCGTGCAGCAGAAAACAGCGCTAGTGCCGGCATTCCTTCAGAAGGCTCCCGGACTGCCACAAGGCTGGTCCAGATTTGAATTGCAGGCTCGAAGAATGTTTTCCGATCCGATGCTCATGTCTTATTACCCCGTGACGCGAGCTCAGGCAATGTTAGGCAACTATGTGGATCCGCCCAATGCGCGGCCCAATGTGGTCGAAGTGAATGCCAAGGGATATCAGAACGCGCTGCGTTTTCACGGCATGTTGATCGAAGCCGGCGGCCGTGTGCTTATCGGAACAGATGGCGGCAATTTTTCGCTACCTGGCTTGGGTGTGCACCACGAGATGCAGGTCTTCAGTGAAGATATGAAATTGCCCGCCATGAAGATTATTCAAGCCGCAACAAAGTGGCCCGCTGAAACGATGCGAGTTCAAAGTCAAATCGGCACTGTGGAAGTTGGGAAACTCGCGGATTTGCTGATTGTGGATGAGGACCCGCTGCAGAATATTGCCAACTTACAAAAGATTGCGGTCGTGATTGCCGATGGAAAAATTCAACCCAGAGGTTTCCAACCCTGGTACTGGAGTCCGTTTGGGGGCGAAGGGCCGATTACGATTCCGGTCGTCGACGATATTGACTGGGCGGTTATGCTTCGAGCCCAGCGCGGAGCGCGGGGTGGTGCGGCCGCGCAACCCGGTGCTCGTGGAGCGGATGCCGGGGAAGGACGGGGCGCTCGTGGCCAAGCTGGAGCACCTGCAGGAGCCGCGCCGGGTGCAGTGGGCGGCGGTCGAGGCGGCGGCCTTGGAGCACGGCCGCAGCCGACGATCGAAACCATCGACTCACGCCGACAGGATTATGCCGATCCGGATTTTTCAAAAGTTGTCGTGAAAGAAGGCGCTCCAACGTTGAACTTGAAGATCACGGGTATCGGATACTTCCCGCGGTCGGTTGTGTACTTCAATGACGTTCCAGTTCCGACTCGTGTCGTCAACGGAAATGAAATCGAAGCCAGAATCGACGAAAGCCTATTGCGTGCGCCGGGACGATATCCCGTTGTGGTGAAGAACGCGGGCCTCGCGGATCCAGCGAAGTTGGGAGACGGCACTTCCAACCGTGGTTGGCTGATTGTTGGTTACAGGTAAATATGGACGGGATGTTCGCCTTGCAGGCTTACAAACTGTCAACCCGGCGCCACCGAAAAATCTGAAGGTATTGACATCGGACGTGAATCTTCCGAAGGTCATGCGCGACGTCAGCACGGCATCGCGCGTTCAGTGCATTAGTCCGTTGTGTATGAGAACGATCACGTACGTGTTCTGAAGGCCGTATACGGACCGCATGAGAAGTCCGCAGCTCACTACCATCCCGAAGGCTTCGTCATTGACATCGGCGATGGAGCCATCCACGCAACTGCTGCCGTAACTCACGCGCAGAAGAACAAGCCTCGGGGCGCATTGTACTAAAAGCAAATCTGGAGGCCAAATCAGAAAACTCGCTTCCTAACTTATGAGGGGAGTCACGCCTGGCGCTATTTCTTTGTGGTCAGACTTTGATAAACCGCCTCGACGAACATAGCTGTTGTCCACGGTGCCGCTGTCGCGCCAAAGCGCACATCGTAGTCGGCAGTGGGCCGGGCCGCTTTGACCTGTTCCAAAGTGGCGCCCGACTTGATCATGGCCTGGACGCGATCCCGGATGATCACCAGCATGTCGCGATACTCTGCCACTTCCCATTCGTCAGTGACGCGCCCGTGTCCTGGAATGAGCATCGTCCCGCCGTCCTCGTCGTGAACATAGACGGTTTTGTTCGAGGATGAAATTGAGCGCCTGAATTTCTCCTTGCAGGCTGCCGCCGTTCTTTATGTCGATGAATGGATATTGTGTGGTGGTGAAAATGTCACCCGTTGCGATGACATCGGAACGCCCGAAGTGCACGATGCTGTCGCCGTCCGTTATCGCGTTCGGCAGCGGAAAGATTTCCACGGGTTCGCCGTTGTGAAACTTACTTCGCCGATCGTCGAAGTAAGTGTCGCTGGGCGGCGCGGGCGCTTTCTGCTTCTCCATTCGTGTTTGCACATTCTGGTGGCCGATGATGGTGGCTCCTTGTCCGGCAATCCGCCGTAGTCCAC
>QHXA01000279.1 GCA_003222755.1 Acidobacteriota bacterium | reverse complement strand
TGGCGGCCGATCTGGCTGCCGACAGTGCGAGCAGCCTGCTTGGCCATCGTCTCTACGATTCCCTGACGATGTTTGGTACCCCAGAGCAGGTCGCTCAGCCCGCCCGTCTCGGATTGCTGCTGCGGTTGATCCATACGCGGCGGCTGCGCCGGCGGGGCGTGTTCGGAAACACTTCGCCGATTCAGGATCTCGTAGGCGGACTCCCGGTTCACACGACAATCATACTTGCCGCCGATAGAGCTGCGCGCGCGCACGGCAGCGCGTTCTTCCGATGTCAACGCGCCCATCCGGCAGCGCGGCGGGCACATGAGTGTGCGCTCCACCGGCATCGGCACGCCTTTCTCCTGAAGCGTGGACACCAGCGCCTCGCCGACACCGAGCTGGGAAATGATCTCGGCGACATTCAGCTTGGGATTCGCAACGAAGGTTTCCGCTGCCGTACGCACCGCCTTCTGATCGCGTGGCGTATACGCTCGCAGCGCGTGCTGGATGCGGTTCCCAAGCTGGCCAAGAATGTCGTTGGGAATATCGTCCGGGAACTGGGAGCAGAAATATACGCCAACGCCCTTCGAGCGAATAATGCGGACAACCTGCTCCACGCGCTGGCGCAGCGAGCTTGGAGCATCGTTGAACAGCAAGTGGGCCTCATCAAAGAAAAACACGAGCTTTGGTTTGTCCAGGTCGCCGACCTCAGGCAGGTTCTCGAACAACTCCGATAACAACCACAGCAGGAAGCTCGAAAATAGTTTCGGCTTCAAGATCAACTGATCCGCGGCAAGGATGTTGATGATGCCCCGACCGCTCAGATCCGTACGCAGCAAGTCCGTAAGATCGAGTGCCGGCTCGCCGAAAAACATTCCTCCGCCTTCGCCGTCCAGCGACAGCAGGGCTCGTTGGATAGCAGCCACCGATTGAGCGCTGACCAGACCATATTGTGTCGAGATCTCCTTGCGGTTATCGGCCGCGAAACCGAGCAATGCCCGGAGATCGTCGAGGTCAAGCAATAGCAGACCACGATCGTCTGCCAACTTGAACGCGATGTCGAGCGTTCCAGCCTGCACGTCGTTCAGCTCCATTATCCGGCTCAAAAGGTGTGGGCCCATCTCGCTGATCGTGGTGCGCACGGGATGACCCGCCCTGCCATACAGATCCCAAAACACAACAGGGCTGGATTCAGGCGCGTAACCTTCTACGCCGATTTGCTGGACACGCTCTTGAATCTTCTCGCTTGCCGTCCCTGGAAAGGCAAGCCCGGCAACATCGCCCTTCACGTCCGCCATGAACACCGGCACGCCTAAGCGCGAGAAGCCCTCTGCCAACAACATCAATGAAACTGTCTTTCCCGTACCTGTGGCCCCTGCAACCAGACCATGACGGTTCGCGTATTTGCCCAGCAAATAGACGGGCTGTTGGCCCCTTCCCAGTAGTATTTCATTCATGGCGGTTCCCTCGGGATTAGCTTGAGACTGTAATTGGTCCCGGCGACGCATCTTGCGGGTGCGGACCCATGAGCCCATCGTTATGAATGGTGCACACGAGTCCGCGCTCGCTTCCGTCGTGAGTGCCGCGGTGGTCGTGGATTTGGATGCAAGAAGCAAGACCAAGGCCGGTGATGAGACGTTCGCAGTCGAGAAGGGCGTCGAAGTACACCCAGATATGACAGTTTGCCGACCACGGCCGGCCGGCGGAAACCACGTGAGCTCCCTGATCGCGGATATACTTCTCGGCCGCCTTCAGATGCTCACATAAACCGGTATCGCCATAGAGTTGGTTTACTTTGTCCTTAAGGCCGACCCGGCGGTAGAGGACGCCGAGACCCTCTCGCACGATCATGATGCGTTGATCGTCGCTGGGGAAACGGCTGCTCAGGTGAGCGAGAACTCGCTCGCGTAACGATATAGCTTCATCAACCTTCCCGATCGAGCCGAGAAGTCCGGCAAGGTTGTCTGCTGCTGCCATCACAGCCGGCGATTCGGGCCCGGCGAGTTCTTCGAGAAGAGCGTAGACGGTGCGGAAGTACCGCTCCGACGTCATAGCGTGAGCATTATTCTTGAAGAAGCCTTGCCAGCGAACAATCTCTCGAGCGACTTCTGTTAAGCGCTGAGGCGATTCTGCCGCGGCATCACGCAGAGTTTGTGTAACGACTGGTATGACACTGTCGAACCGGTCTTGCCTTAGCATCTGCAAGATTGTCGGGATGGTACTCATCGTTTCTCCCCCGCAGTGACCTTGTCTTCCGTTCGCTGCACGATCACACGCTTCTCAGCGCTTACTACACAAACTCTTTGCATGACGCCAGGTCGCTCTGCCGTAAACGGGCATACTTCAAAATCAGCATAGACATCGTGGTCAAAATCGCATCCGAGATTGTCCGGCATAATCGGATCTTCTCCTGGTTGAGCGCCGGTAACTCCGAGCAACCGGTCGGTACCAATTCGCCAGATCCGGAAAGTTGGATTGCCATTGTATGCGCGCATGCGTCCGTGCACGACGAAGCACGGTCCGGCCAAAGGCAGGTTGGCTTTGCACTGCGGCGCAGGTGTAGAAACCATAGCCAGCAGCAACAACAATGTGAGTTGAATATGCATGTTTCTTGTTCCCCACTATACTTCTGTGATGCGGCTGCTAGTCATTACCTTACTCCTCCTCCCTCATTTTGCAGTAATTCAGACACCGTCCAATGAAGTCGTCCGGAAGGCTGTGCAGGACGAGTTCGGAGGTCTGTTCGCCTTGAATGCCCAGCGTCGCAACCAGAACATCCATCCGGCATTTGTGACGGGCGATTTCGATGGTGACGGCAGGACCGATTTGGCGGTGCTCGTATCTGTCCGGCCCGAGGAAGTCCAGCGGCGGCTGGCAGCAGATCCCCGGTTTTCGATACCCGCGCTGACGATCACCAAGGCGCTCGGCAAGGGCGTCAGCGCATCGGAGGCGAAAAACGCACGACTAAGTTTTGAAGAAGTCGCGCAAGATTTTCGGGAGAGCCTCCTGCTTTTGATCTTGCAGGATTTTGGCCGATCCGGCCGGCCCGCTCCACGTTTTGCGCTCTTGGATTTCTCCAACAATGGCGACATCACGATGACGATCTCTCGCAAACCTCTCAAGCGCGCCCCGGCCGGCGATTCACCAGTGACCCCGCCGCCACGGTTGAAAGGAGATGCGCTCCTTTTTCTGGACGCCAGAGGAGAAGGCACCGCAGTCTACTGGGACGGCGCCCGTTATCTCTGGTATCCCATCGAATAGCGCCTACACGCTCACATCGAAGATTCCATCGACAAAGGTCTGGTAAACCCCGCAATGCGAACATTGAAAAACATACGCGGTCGGACCGGAATTCTTATCGAGCGATTCCAATACGCGCTTTGCCGCCCCGCCGGAAATTTGAAGGTCGTAGATGATGTTGCCGAGGATGTTGAATTCCAGTTCCCGGTAGTGTTCGCGAACCTCGGCTATACCCGCCGGCTCCAGAAAGGTCATCGCATCGTTGCAACAGGAAAACCACCGTTCCGACTGCCAGGCGCTGTAGCCGGGCGTACGCCAAGCAACCTCCTCTATGACCGCGTCAGGGAGGCCCTCGGGCAATGCGGCATCGTCAATGAAGGTTGCGTCAAACTTCGTGTGTGCCGATCCTTCAGCGATGCACCAGGGGCAGATCGACTCATCTAATTCCTCCACAGCATAAACAGGACCGGCATAGACATACCCTCGGCTAATGCCACAGCATCGACATCTGTTGTTGGATTTCAGGACACTGCCGCTGTGGACCGGGTCGCGATGATATTTGAAAACCGGCAAGTGTATAGACAACGCCTACCTCTTCCACGCCGCCACGTGAAGGCCGGCGGGTATTTGACTGCGGGTCAGATCGAGATCATCTCGGGTGACCGGCACCGTAATTGGATTCCGCGGATGCGCCGCGGCTCCTACACTTTGGGCGCGACACCAAGACGCCGGCACAGTTCCTTGTATGCCTCGATTTGTACCTTGCGATCCTCGTCGCCGAACCGCAAGAAGAATGGGCGGTGTTCCCAGTCGAATGGTTCCTTGGCTTTTCCACCAAGGTATAAAGCTAGCGCGGCACAATGAATCCGTTGATCTTCATTCCCATTGAGCGCCAGGTCTATAAGAGTCTCCTGAATACGCGGGCTCGGGTGCTGCTCCGCCATATCGAGAGCTTGTGTGAGGCCCTCGTACAGACTGGTCTTTCGAAGCGTCTCGATGATTACGTTTTCCAGGTTCTCAGACTCGTTCATCTCAGCGAGCTGCTTAGCAGCATACAATCGTGTGGCGCTACTGCCGCGCTTAAGGGCGCTGCGGACTGCCTCTTTTGCGGCTGGCGTGCCGATCGCTCCTAGTGATTCGATTTCGCGCCAATCGGGATTATTTTGCAGCCGTTCGGCGAGGATTTTTACCAGGGCATCCCGCTCGGGATCGGTGACTTTATCGAGAGCGTCAATATTGAAACCAATACCATCACGCCACTCGTCCACGGTGATGTTCATGCTCTTGATAAATGTGTTGTACGCTTCACTGAAATTTGGGTTTTTCGGGGGCAATGCGGTCCTCCCTGTTGTTCACAAGCTTTGCACAATCTCAATTAGGAGACAATCTACCCGACGTCCCTGAAGTTCGCCAGTAGTCTAACCGCTGGACGGCTAGACTCTGGCGCGTCATGATTCCTCAAACATCAGGAGGTGTGAAGCTCATGATTTCTCCTCGAAGCGCACGAACAACGGTTCTGTGGATGTCCCTACTGCTTGCCGCCGCTTGTCAACGGCAACAGCCGCAAATATGGCGCGTATCGGATCCAACGTATGTTCCGTTCGACGTGAGAGAAATTGTCGTATCAGCCAATAATCGCGTCGTGGGTGTGACTGTAGACGAGCGTCCAGCAAACGAGCCGCACATCGTATCCGGCGATCTTCCGGTCTACTTGCTCGACCTCAAAACTGGTAATCATCACCTGTTGGGGTCGAATGGCGTGCTTTTGCCCACTCTGGATGACCAGTTCATTTATTCCGAATCAGAGAGGTCATCAAAGCCGCCGGTGCTGATCACTGGCGTCGATACAGTTCGAACATTCGAAATCGGAGAAAGCAATGGCGCTTGGTGGAATTCAAAAACCAGCACGGTCATTTT
>QHXA01000278.1:6007-12153 GCA_003222755.1 Acidobacteriota bacterium | reverse complement strand
CCCCGACAGGGGGTGCGAGGAGTCCTCGACACCCTTTCAGGGTGCGGATTCCAGAGTTGTCGATGTATTCCAGGGGTACGCAAAAAAACGCGTACCCCTGGCTAATTTCCTTGCACCGCTCCGCGGAGCGTCGGCGGGCATAGACCGCCGCTACACATGGAAAGAGGACACATGAGAAAGACAGTTTCTGTATGGATCATCACGTTATTGGCAATGGGCCTTCTCCTGCGGACGTCCGCCTCGGCCCAGTCGGGTGCCAAAAATGGCGAGTGGCGCAGCTACGGCGCAGACGTCGGCAACACGCATTACTCGCCGTTGGATCAGATCAACGCGTCCAACTTCAACAAGCTCACCGTCGCCTGGGCGTTCAAGACGGACAATCTCGGTCCCAGGCCCGAATACCAATTCGAAGGAACGCCGCTCATGGCAAACGGCGTTCTGTATTCAACCGCTGGAACACGGCGCGCGGTTATCGCGCTCGATGCGGCAACAGGCGAACTGCTATGGACCCACAGTGAGCGGGAAGCCGCGCGGGGCGCCGCCGCGCCACGGCAGTTGTCGGGGCGCCCGGGCTACCGGCTTCTTGCGCTCGACGCCAACACCGGTGTCCCGATTCCGGCGTTCGGCAAGAACGGCGTGGTGGATTTGAAGCTGGATGACGATCAGGAAATTGATCTGATCAATGGCGAAGTCGGGCTGCACGCCGCACCCGCTGTCGCAAAAGATGTCGTGATCGTCGGTGCTGCGCACAGATCCGGTGGTGTGCCGAGAGGTAAGAAAAATGTGAAAGGTTACGTCCGCGGCTTCGACGTGAAGACGGGAAAACGCCTCTGGATCTTCCACACGATTCCGCTCCCGAACGAATACGGTGCGGAGACGTGGGAAAATGATTCGGCTGCTTATACCGGCAATACTGGCGTGTGGGGCCAAATCAGTGTCGATGAAGAGCTCGAAACCGTGTACCTGCCGGTCGAGCTTCCTACCGGCGATTATTACGGCGGTCACCGTTCGGGAAATGGTCTGTTCGGCGAAAGCCTGGTCGCGGTCGATCTTCACACCGGCCAACGAAAGTGGCATTACCAACTTGTCCATCATGGCATCTGGGACATGGACATTCCGTGCGCGCCCATCCTTGCCGATATCACGATTGACGGCCGCACGGTGAAAGCCGTCGCGCAACCGACCAAGCAAGCATTCTTGTATGTGTTCGATCGTGTCACCGGCAAACCGATCTGGCCGATCGAGGAGCGGCCCGTTGAACAGTCCACCGTGCCGGGAGAAAAGACCAGCTCAACGCAGCCGTTCCCAACGAAACCTCCAGCGTACGATCGGCAAGGCTCTTCCATTAACGATCTGATCGACTTCACTCCGGAGTTGCGCGCGGAAGCGCTGAAGCTCGTCTCTCGATACAAAATGGGACCCATATTCACGCCACCCGTCGTCAGCAAGTTCGATGGGCCGCTGGGAACCCTCGCAATGGCCGTCAACAGCGGCGGCACGAATTGGCCCGGCGGATCCTACGATCCGGAGACGCATATCCTTTACGTTTTCTCTCAAAGCCAGATGGGTTCGCTCGGCCTCGTGCCCGGCGATCCGAAAGTGTCAGGCGACTTCGCATGGATCCAGGGCAGCGCGTTAACCGGTGCGCGCACGGGCGCTGGCGCCGGCGCTGATGCGGGCGCGGATCGCGCGCCTGCGACTCCGGTCGCCGAGAATGCAGGCGGTGGACTGACGGTCCAGGGGTTGCCTCTGGTGAAACCGCCTTACGGCCGAATCAGCGCAATCAGTCTGGACAAAGGCGAGATTCTTTGGCAGATCGCGCACGGCGAGACGCCGGACAATATTCGGAATCACCCGGCATTGAAAGGGCTCAACATCCCACGTACCGGGCGTCCTGGCGCTATCGGCACGCTCGTCACCAAGACATTGCTGATCGCAGGCGAGCCCGGCGTCTTCACAACCCCGAACGGCCAAAGAGGAGCCATGCTTCGCGCCTACGACAAAGCAACCGGTAAAGAGGTCGGGGCTGTGTACATGCCGACGCAGCAAAGCGGCACACCGATGACGTACATGGTGAATGGGAAGCAGTACATTGTGATTGCGATTGGCGGGAATGGGTACACGGCGGAACTGCGGGCGTTTAAGCTGCCGGATTAGCTACTGGCCACAAAAAAGCACAAAAGGCTCAAAAATCTTTTGTGAATCTTGTGCTTTTTTGTGGCTATTCCCATCGGTCTACGGCGACACATCCTCCAAAAACCACTCTGTGGGGATCTCACGACCAAGGCCCATGTCCCTGGCGCGTTTCAACACGGCCGAACCAAGCGCCGCAAATTGCGTTCCCGCACCGGTGTTGTTGTTGAAGACGGTGATTTGATCCGGGCGGGTCCGCCCCGTAAGCTTGCCCACGAGCAAATCCTGGATCTCGTGAATCGAGTCCCACGGCTTAATTCCCTTTTGCGCAACTTCCCATACATCCGGCGACTGATCCAATCGCGCCACTTCCTTCGAATGTACGATGTATAGATCGGCGCGAGCGATCGTCTCATCGTCAATTTCGCGGCGCTTGTTGCTGGCGTCCGATCCACCGATAGACGCGACGTACATCCCGGTTTCCACCCAGTGCCCATCGAATACGGCGTCCCATGAAGCGGTTGCCGCCTGAATGATGTCGCTCCCCTCCACCGTCTCACGCGGCGAACCCGCGGCAACGATGTGGCGGCCCAGCTTGCGGCTCATCGTTTCGGCGAATTCACGGCGGTGCTGTTCATTTGGACTGAAAACCTTTACCTTCTCGAAGTCGTAAAGGCTGTAGAGATACTCCAGGTGCGCGCTCGCTTGCCAACCGCTTCCGAACAATCCCAGGACTCTGGGCTTTGCCGGCGCGAGATATTTGGCGCCAACTGCACTCAAGGCGGCGACACGTAATTTCTGAATGACGCCGTCCGGCATAATCGCGATCGGCTCAATGCGTTCGATGTCGAAGAGTATGACCAGACCGCAATATCGATTACCCGTCGCGACCGGGAGAATGCGGCGGCGTTTCACGCCGGCAGTGAAAGAATGACCGGCCATGTCGGAGGTGATGCGCAGAGCCCAAACACCGGTCCCCGGACTGCCGCCTTCTTGCGATTTGAATCGATACCTAAAGCCGGGGTTGGCTTTCGATTCGACGGGCAGATATACCTGGGTGCGCGGGCGATTGAACGCGACACCTTCGGCCAGCTCTCGATAAACACTCTCGGTTGCGGCAATCGTCTCGGCCGGAATCAAAGCCTTTTCGACTTCCTCGTTGTTCAGCAGCAATGTCATCGATTTAAGAATTGGCTCGTTTTGAGGAATGGGATGAGCCCACCCGCGCGCAGCATCTCCAGAAGAAATTCCGGCGCCGGTGAGCCTTTCAGCGATTTGCCCGAACTGAGGTTCGTGACTGTGCCATTCGCGATATCGACGCGGAGCCGATCGCCTGTTTCGACGAACTCGTGGACGCCAGGCACTTCGAGAATTGGAAGTCCGACCTCATGGCCATTCCTGTAGAACGTTCGCGAAAACCCTTCGGCGAGGACTGCCGCCACACCTGTGGCCTTTATAGCTTTCGGCGCGATAGCTCGTCCTGATGAACAACCGAAGTTGCGGCCGGCCACAATGATGTCGCCCTTTTGGACGTTTCGCGGAAAGTCCGGATTCAGCGATTCAAGAACATGTTTCGCCATCTCGGCAAAACTTTTCCACACGACGTGAGTCGGAGTGATCTCGTCGGTCGGGATATTGTGACCAAACTTCCAGCAGTTTCCTTCGAATATCACGGCCGAGATTTTACATCACCTGTAAACTTGTTCCGCATTCGCAGGCGTGCGAGCACCGGTGGACGGTGCCTTTCAAACATGAAACGAATCACCCGTCACCTCTACTTCTGGGTCCTGCTGGCAATCATCAGCGGTGGAGTATTCGGCTATTTCGATCCGGCGCGCGCCGTGAAGCTCAAGCCACTCGGGGACGGATTCATTGCCTTAGTCAAGATGCTCATTAGCCCAGTGATCTTCTGCACGGTCGTGCTGGGCATTGCAGGCGCCGGCGATATGAAGAAGGTCGGCCGCGTCGGTGGCAAGGCGCTCCTCTATTTTGAAATCGTCTCTTCGTTTGCGCTGATTATCGGGTTATTCGTCGTTAATGTCATTCGGCCCGGCGCCGGCTTCAACGCGGACCCGAGAACACTCGATGCCAATGCGGTTGCCGATTACGCGAAGCGTGCCGCCACGCAGAGCACCGGCGATTTCATCCTGCACCTCATTCCCACAACATTCCTGGACGCATTCACTGGATCCGGTGATCTCTTGCAGGTCCTGTTTGTCGCCATTCTTTTCGGTTACGCGATGATACGCATGGGTGCGCCCGGCAAGGTCGTGCATCAGTTCATTGATGCGTGCTCGCACATTTTCTTCGGAATGATGAACACATTGATGAAGCTGGCGCCGCTTGGCGCCGGTGGCGCGATGGCGTTCACCATCGGCAGGTACGGTGTTGCTGCGCTAAGGCCGTTGGCACTGTTGATGGGGAGCTTCTATCTGACATGCATCCTGTTCGTCTTCGTTGTGCTTGGCACGATCGCAGCGCTAACCGGATTCAACATTCTACGTTTCATTGCATACATCAGCGACGAGATCCTGACGGTGCTCGGCACGTCTTCCTCCGAGTCGGCGCTTGTTCCGCTGATGCAGAAGCTCGAGAAACTCGGGTGCTCGAAATCGGTTGTGGGCTTGGTCGTGCCATCGGGGTATTCGTTCAACCTGGACGGCACGAATATCTATCTGACCATGGCGGCCATCTTCGTTGCGCAGGCGTTGAACATCGATCTCACGTTACGACAGCAACTCACCATTCTGGGCGTCGCTATGCTCACCTCCAAAGGCGCGTCCGGTGTCACAGGCGCGGGTTTCATTACGCTGGCCGCAACACTAGCCGTGGTCCCTTCGATACCGGTTGCGGGCTTGGCGTTGATTCTCGGAATTGATCGCTTCATGTCCGAAGCGCGGTCCATTACGAATTTCATCGGTAACGGTGTCGCGACCGTGGTGGTTTCGCACTGGGAGAAAGAACTGGATCGGAAAAAGCTCCTTGACACCTTGAACCCTGCAGCGTATGAAAACCGGCATGCTGTAGATAGGAGATTTTGAAATTGGAAATTTCTAATTGGACTGACAAGAGGCCTCAAACCGGACAGTGCAATCTGAGATTTCGGATTTCGGATTTGACGCGTAGCGCAAGCGCGACAGCGCGCAGCCTGAAGAGATGCAGAATTCGTCCAATTTCAATTTGCTTTCCGCTGCTCATCCTCTTCCTCGTCGGATGCGCCCCAACCGCACAACCCGATTCTTCGTCCGCCCGCCCGTTCAAATTGGGCATCACCTCCGGAGCGCAGGAGTTCGTCGATTTCGTCATGGAAGGACACGGCCTGCTCGATCAGGTTGGCCTGAAAGCGGACAAAGTGAAATCGCTGAGCCCCGCGAATCTGCATCTCATGATCGCAGAACGAAAGGTCGACATCGGGTTCGGTGGGTTCACAACGATGGCCACCGCACGCAGCGAAGGCAAAGACATCATTGTCATCTACGGCGTCTTCTCTCCAGTGAACATGGTGTTCGTGCGGAAGGATTCGCCGATCAAAACACCAATGGACCTGAAAGGCAAGAAGCTTGGCGTCTTTGGCGGCCCCGGCTCCACGACGTTCGCGTTTCTTGCCGTGCTTGCCAAGAATTGGTACGGCATCGATCTCTTTCATGATGCAGAACTCGTCACCGCTCCGGCGCCCGCACTGGCAGAGCTTTTGGGAAAAGGCGACATCGATGCCGCTCTGCTCGGCACGGTCGAATCGATTCAGAATTTTGCGCAGGATCGCTATCGTGTCCTGCTGGATTTGAGTGCCGACTACAAGGCACATCAGGGAGGGCGCGCGCCGGCGCATGTGATTGTTGCGACGAACGAGGAGTTCGCGAAGGCCCATCCGGACATCGTCCGCGACTACTTGAAGGCATACAAGAATGGGCTGCAATATGTGCATGCTCATCCAGAAGTCTGGGACGAGTACGCCGAAAGCATCAAGATGGATAATCCCGCCGAGCGCGCGCTGCTGCGTGAGAAGATGGAAC
>QHXA01000278.1:5360-5795 GCA_003222755.1 Acidobacteriota bacterium | reverse complement strand
CGCCGTTTTCAAAGCAATGGGAGAGAACATTGCCTCGGGCAAAGCTTTTTACCATCTCTATAAAACTCTGCTGCGAGTTGGATTGGGGCTAGTCCTCACCATGGTGCTTGGCATTGCAACAGGGACCATCATGGGACTTTCGCGTAGAGGGGAAGTATTTCTGGATTCATGGGTATTGGTCGGACTTACTGTCCCTGCGATCGTCAACAGCATTATTTGCTTGTTATGGTTCGGTCTTAACGATCGCGCTGCAGTTGTGGCCATCGGTACGGCTGCATTCCCCGCAGTGAGCATCAGCATCTGGCAAGGGATTAAAGGCATCGACACGCAACTTGTCAGCATGGGCCAGGCCTTTCATCTGAACAAGAGCGCGATCGTGAGAAAGATTGTCTTTCCACAACTACTGCCCCACATTCTCGCATCGATGCGCTACGC
>QHXA01000278.1:0-5239 GCA_003222755.1 Acidobacteriota bacterium | reverse complement strand
TCTTGTGATGTTTGCTATCGAGTACTTGCTGTTTAAACCCCTCGAAAAACGGCTCACGCGATGGCGCACGGGGGTTCCGGCACTGCAGTGGGCGCAATAAGGCTGACGAATGTCGCGAAGGAACATGTGCTGGCAAGCGGCGAGCGCCTGCGTGTCCTGGAAGATATCTCGTTCGAGCTTGCGGATCGTTCATTCACGTCAATCCTCGGTCCTTCCGGTTGCGGCAAGTCCACCATTCTGAACCTTATCGCCGGTCTCGACAGCCGGTCATCGGGACAAATCTCAATCGACGGTGCTCGCATCGGATTCGTCTTTCAACAACCGCGGCTGCTGAATTGGCGGACGGTTGTGGATAACGTTATTCTCCCACTCGAACAACAGAACTTCGGGCGAGAGGCGATGCGCGCCTTGGCCGCAAAATATCTCAGGCTAGTCGGGCCCGCGGGATACGAGCCTTATTACCCGCTGCAGCTTTCCGGCGGCATGCAGCAGCGCGTCGCGATCGCTCGAGCGCTGGCTATCGATCCCGACATTCTATTGATGGATGAGCCGTTCAGCGGCCTCGACGAAATTACCTCCCGCAAACTCCGTCAGGAACTGCTTCGGATCTGGCAGGAAACCCGAAAGACGATTCTGTTCGTGACGCACAGCATTAGCGAGTCCGTGTTTCTTTCGCAACAAATCCTAATTGTTAGTGCCAAGCCCGCCAGGATCTTCAAGCGCATCACGATCGATCTTCCCTACCCCCGTGAGTATGGCGACCTGCGGCTATTTGAAATCGAGACGCAATTGACGAAAGACTTCTTGGAAATGGGTAATTCGGCGTCAGACGTCTAAATCACCCAAATTCAATCCTGGGGAGGAATTTATTCAGCAAATATAGTTCTGCCATATGGCGCGATTTGCGTCACAACCGGACAGCCATTAGACTCGCAATCATGCCTCCCTCGTTTGCCAACGGCAAGATCTGCTACATCGAGATTCCCGCCGGTGACATTGCGCGGTCAGCCGATTTCTAACGGGTCTTCGGCTGGCACATCAGGCAACGCGGTGATGGTAGTACGGCCTTTGACGATACGACCGGCGAAGTAAGCGGCACTTGGGTACTCGGGCGCTCGCCCGCCACAGAGGCCGGTTTTCTCATTTACGTCATCGTCGACAGCGTGGCCGCGACCATGCAGGTGGTCGTCGCCAATGGGGGCGAGATCGTGCAGCCGATTGGCGCAGACGCGCCCGAAATCACTGCGCGGTTCCGCGACCCGGCGGGAAACGTAATCGGCCTTTACCAGCAACCCGCCTGACGGAGCATCGCTTGTTGAGCCGCAGAATCGATCCAACATTCGCTCTGCATAACGAGTAAATGATAAAACTACCCGGTGGCGAACCCACCGAAAGAGCTTCTCGATTTACTCAAACCGTACGACAGGGGAATTCAGGAACTCGCGATCGCGCTGCGACAGTTGGTCCTCGAAGAAATGGCGCCCTGCTGCGAGTACATCCTCGAAGTGTATATCGTCTCGCTCCTCTACGGCCCGACACACAGAATGAAAGACGGCGTTTGCCACATTGGGGTAATCAAAGACCACGTCAACCTTGGCTTCATCCGTGGCAGTGAACTGGCGGATCCGGAACGAATCCTCGAAGGCACAGGAAAGCAAATGCGTCATATCAAGATCAGGAATATGTCCGATTTGTTCCGGCCTGCTATCCGAGCTTACCTGCAGGAAGCCTGCGAGCGGGCAGGCTATGAAGTTGCAACCGAAAAAGAAAAGACGGTCACCACCGTCGTGAAGAGAAAATCGTTACCTAAACGAACCGTCGGCACGACTAGAGTGTAGGCGGCTCTGAGCAGTTCTCTGAATGGGACCTTTGCATCGGCCACGATGACACTCGCGCCAGGCGCGTCATGATCGGCGGCCGACACTGAGGTCCGCACGATTTCGCAGCGATTGCTCACAGCCTATCCTCGGTCGGACAAGAATACGGCGCTGGCCGAGCAGCCGAGGGGCAGAATAGCGATCTTCGTGTGCACCCTGAGCTTGGGTGCGTTTTATCGGTCGGAGCAATCCCGATCCACCAAGAGCGAGAGCATTAACTGCCGTGGTTCACGGCGGCGGACATCGATAAGATGATTCGGCCGGGTAACATCCCGGACGCGAACAAATGACCATTCATCATGAATTGAGGACTGCCGCCGGATCGACGCGGGTTGCGCGCTGAGCAGGCAAGGCGCAGGCCGCGAGGGCGATNNNAGACTTGCGATGACCACAGAAATGACCGAAGGTTCCAAGGCGCGAATGCCAAAGAGTTGGCTTTGGAGATACGTGCGAAGACCCACGGCGACAGCGAGGCCTACTACCAATCCGATGGCGACCAGAAGCATTCCTTCGCGGATAACAAGTTTGAAAACGGAGCCGGTGCTGCTGCCAAGTGCGATGCGAATGCCGATCTCACGCGTCCGTTGCGTGACGAGATACGTTAGAACACCATAGATGCCGATCGCCGACAAGAATAGCGCCACACTCGCGAAGGCCAACCCAAGAATCATCACTGCGCGGCGCTGTCTCAGAGAAAGCTGCGTTCGTTCGTCCATCGTGTGGCTCGGCCGCCAACTGCTTTTTTCCTTTAGCGGTCAGGCTGTAGACCTTCATCCGCTGCTTGTTCTCCGATTGCTTCCACTCCGATTTCAACAAACTCCGCTTTTCGAGCCGGTGCAATGCGGGATAAAGCGATCCGGTTTCGACTTGCAGCACATCTCCCGAGCCTGCTCGAATCGCCTGACTGATGCTGTAGCCGTGTTGCGGACCCCAACGGATCGTTTGTAGGATGAGCATGTCCAACGTGCCCTGCAGTAACTCGATTCGATTCTGGTAGGGCTGTCGCATGGCGGTGTAGATAATCTACAGCCATGCATGTAGACCTTCAACATCCATGAAAGAATCCGCCGGCAGGCTAGTTTACGTTCTTAACAAGGCGGTGAAGTATGCCGGCAAATCACGGATCAAGCTCTCCATGACTTGCCGCGCGTTCTCCGTGAAGAGCGGCAGGTTTTCCTCGGCTTCCGCGGCATCCAGGCTGACGAGGTCCGTGACTCCGCGCACGATCAGCAATGGTGTTCGGTTTTTCTTGGCGATCCAGGCGATCGCCCCCGACTCCCAATCCACGACGCGCGGACGGTATCGTTTTTCCAGGTCCCGAAGATAAGCAGAAGTGAGATCGCGGTCGGCGGAATAGATCGTCGTGCGAATTACCGACGGCGGTAATCGGCGAGGAACCTTCAAGTCGGTCGTGTACTGCGCGATGGCTTCCTGCGAAGCGCCCATAGTTTCGTGAATGTCGTAGATGACCGCACGTTCAACGGCGACGATGTCAAACCGATTGATCCTGCCCTCGATACCACCACACGTGCCAATGTTGATGAGGTACTCCGGCTTGAAATGATCGATGACGTACTGTGTCGATCCGGCTGCGGCCACTTTGCCCCATCCGCCATGAAAGAACAGCGCCTTATAATCTCCAACGTACGTCTTAAAATACTCACCGTATGGCGAACTCTCGATCCAAGCACCGGAGAATGCCGGCATCACCGCTTCCCATTCCGCATTCGCCGAGATGATCACTGAAAACGTTGAATCGTTGGCCATGGTCGGTCCCTTTAAGCCGTTTTGTTCACGAAAACTTTCACGACATAGTCACCAAGCAGCATGTGCTGAGTACTGTCGACGAATTGCCGGTAAGCCCTACCCGAGTGGTATGCCAGGCAATCCTCGCGATTGGACTAATGGGTGATCAGAATTACAATTCGACCGCCTTGTTCGACAAGAATGGAATAATCGGCCAAATTTGGAATGTCACGGACGTGTTGCCGCATCTGCGAGACGAGTTCGCTTGCGGTAATCATTCGAGTACATTTCATGGGCATTTCTCCTTCACACGGTATTTGAGACAAGAAGCGCCAGATGCGAGGGGCGTATGACCGGAAGCATCTAAAGCGGACTACAGATGATTGAAATTGCGTCGGTATTCATGGGGATTTACATCGATGTCAATGGCGGGTGAGATAGTGGATCAACGGATGGCACGTTCGGACTATGATAGTCTTGAGATCCAAACCGGAAGCGGGAAACAAATCTCGATGCAAAATCCAAAAACGCTTTCTGCGAACGAACAATCGGAACTTATCAAACGGCTCAGGAATGGCAGCCAGCCTGAAGTCCAGACCTACGTCGCGTCTCTGAAGCAACGCTTCGGAAAACACGCCCAGTCGGTGCACGCCGGTCGAAAAGTCATCGACAGCGCGATGAATAAGCGTTCACTCACGGACGTGCTCTACCAATCGCGAGAGCAATAGCCCACTCCAGATGCATGCCCCTTTACGATCTCGACACGTCTGCCCTTCTCAAGCGTTACCGAACTGAAAAAGGAACAGAGGTTCTGGATGCGTTGTTCTCTAACCGCACACGAGATGAACTTTTCATCACCTCGCATTTCACCGCGGTGGAGGTTGAATCGACCGCCGCGCGAGCGCTCAAGGGGCGTGTGCTAAACAAGAAGGCACGCGCCGTTCTTCTTGGCCTTTTCGCGGACGATCTTGAAAACTTGCTGGTCGTACTGCCGGTTTCGACCGTCCTTTTGTCAGAAGCAGCCGCAGTCGCCAGAAAGTACTCGTTACGCGCAAGCGACGCGCTCCACCTGGCCACAGCCTTAAGAGCAAAGCAGGCGTCAGCGACGGACATTGTATTCGTCGCCAGCGACAAAGAACTCATTGATGCGGCCGCGGACGCCGCGTTCCCCGCCCTAAATCCTGAGAGCGAAGTTGCCTTGGCAACTTTACTGGAGCTTAGACAATGAGCCGATCTTCATATGCAATCCAGAGGCGCAGCGAACGCATCTGAAAGTTTGATGTGATCCCGATCATCTTGGGCATCGGCAAAACTGATGACACCGGAAGATTAGGTCAGACGCTTAGCGATGCGCCATTTCTTTGCCGCGTAAGTGCTGATGCCCCACGCTCCAATGCGCTTGTGGAGGTTTGTTCATCCAATTCCCAATACGTGTGCCGCCCCGAAAAGTTCGGATTCGTTTATTCAAGCGCCTTGAGAATTATTTCGAGTCATGTACTGATATAGCAACACAGTTTCGAGCCCAATGTCAGTTCCTCTAATGCACTCGCAGCGATGCTGCCGAGTCGACGCTCGCGGCCCGACAGGCGGGAATCAGGCAGGCCACCACTGTCGCA
>QHXA01000277.1:8929-14511 GCA_003222755.1 Acidobacteriota bacterium | reverse complement strand
TTCCACAATCGAGCTAAAGCTGGCTCTCGATCAACAACGAGCGCTTTTTCAACAAGCCCGTGCCCGCCTTGGCATAACGGAAGAGTCCGACGATCTCAGGAACGTGCTGGATGCCGCTGAAGTCAAGAAGGCCGCCGCGGACCTCAAGGAGACGGAGGAGATTTACAAGCGCTCCCAGTTGCTTCTCCAAAAACAGCTTCTTCCTCGGCAGGATTTCGATCAGACCGAAACGCGCGTGAGTGCGGCGAGAGCGGCCTACGACCTGGCCGTGCAGTCGGTACAGAACCTGAGAGCGCAGCTGCCGCAGTACAGAGCATCCGTCGAACTTGCCGAGAAAAAGTTGCGCGACGCCGTGATTCGCGCGCCTTTCAAAGGGCAGGTCAAGGAACGCGTTGTGTCTCCGGGCCAGTATTTGAAGGTGCAGACGCCCGTTATGGTCATCGTGAGCACCGATCCATTGCGGGTTCGCCTCAAGATCCCGGAAACGATGGCGGGATGGATTAAGGTCGGAGACCGGATACAGGTCTCCGTCGACGCGTATCCGGACAAAACGTTTTCAGGGGGACTGTCGCGTATCAATCCTGCTGTGGATCCGCAAAGCCGTACTTTCGAAGTGGAGGCATTGCTGGAGAATTCCGAAGGGCTGCTCAAACCTGGCTTTTTTGTGAAGGCGCGAATACCGTCCGGGAAGATTGATGAGGTCCTGGCTGTGCCTCAAGATGCGCTTCAATATTCGTACGGCGTTTATAAAGTCTGTTTGATTAATGGCGACGTTCTCAAAGAGACCGAAGTGAAGATCGGTGAGATCTCGGGCGACGAAGCCGAGATTGTCTCAGGAGCCAAGGCCGGCGCTAGGATCGCCGTTCCAGTCAAAGGCCAGGCCCTCAAAGACGGCGCTAAAATACAAATTGTCCAGTAGGCCTGTATGACGATCAGCGAACTTTCTGTAAGGCGGCCCGTTTTCGCGCTGATGCTGATCAGCTTCCTGGTTGTGCTCGGCGTGTTTTCATTCCGCGATCTTGGAGTCGATCTCTTTCCGAAAGCGGATCCCGCTAACGTCAATATTAATCTTTCACTCCCCGGAGCCACTCCGGAGGAAATGGCGACGCAGGTCGTTCTGCCGCTCGAAGAGGCGGTGAATACGATCAGTGGTCTGGACGAACTGACTTCACAAACCTCCGAAGGAACTGCCAGAATCACCTGCACGTTCATTCTCGAAAGAGACCTTGAAGGCGCCGCCCAGGACGTTCGGGAAAAAGTTGCCGGCGCGCTTCGAAACCTTCCGCCAAACATCCTGCCTCCGGTCATACAGAAGGCGGATCCCGATGCCGATCCCGTGATGACAATCGCTGTCGCGAGCGACAAGAACATTCGCGAAACGACGGAAATTGCGGACAAGCAGATCAAACGAGTGCTGGAAACCGTCGATGGTGTTGGCGCCGTAACTCTCACTGGAGGACGATCGCGCCAGATCCGCCTCTACGCAGACGCGGAGAAATTGAATGCGTACGGCATCACCATCAATCAATTTCAGCGCGCAATTCAAAATGAGAATGTTGAGATTCCGGGAGGACGCATTATTCGCGGCGACAGCGAAGTGGGTGTGCGGACGCTGGGACGCGTCGACGCGGTCAGCCAGTTCGCAGAGATCATCGTCGCCAATCTCAACGGCTCGCCCATCCGAGTACGCGATGTCGGCCGGGTCGAAGACACTTATGCGGAACCGACCACCTGGAACATGGTGGACAACAAGCAATCCGTCAAGCTCGATGTTCGCCGCCAATCGGGGACAAATACAGTCGCCATCGTCGACCTCGTCAGGGGCAAGCTCGGTCAAATCCGAAAAGGTCTGCCGCCAGGCGTTGACGTCAAAATCATTGCGGACAAATCCATCTTCATCAATGCTTCCGTCTCTGCATTGAAGGAGCACCTCGTTTACGGCAGCCTGCTCGCCAGCCTCGTCGTCTTGCTCTTCATCCGGAATCTCCGGTCGGTTGTGATCGCATCGCTCGCGATTCCAACATCCATCATCGCGACGTTCACGCTGCTCAAAGCGATGAACTTTACGTTGAACAACATGACCCTGCTCGGCCTCACGCTGGCCGTGGGCATCGTGATCGACGATGCGATTGTTGTCCTCGAGAATATCGTTCGCTTCATTGAAGAGAAATATGAACTGCCGAAGACGGCAGCAATCGCCGCGACGAAGGAAATCACGCTCGCGGTTGTAGCGACGACGATTTCGCTGGTCATCATCTTTGTGCCGATCGCTTTCATGACCGGCTATGCGAAGCGCTACGTCAACGAATTCGGCTGGACGATGGCGTTTGCCGTGATGGTTTCCATGCTGGTCAGTTTCACATTGACGCCGATGCTGAGCTCGCTGGCGCTGAAGCGGCGCGAAACAGACCAGAGCGGACACACCTCCAAAGAGGTGGGATTTTTCCACGGCCTCGCCAACCAATATAGCCGGCTTTTGGCATGGTCGCTCGATCATCGGCTCGCGGTGCTACTGCTCACATTCGCAATCTTCGCCACGGCAATCCCGCTCAATTCGCTCGTGGGGAGAGACTGGATTCCCGCAGACGACCAGAGTGAGCTGACACTTTATCTGAACATGCCGATCGGCACTTCGCTCGACGCAAATGCGAGGATATTGACTGACATTACGGGGAAGATAAAGCAAGTGCCTGGGGTTGAGTTCGTCAACCCTTATATTCCCCAAGAGATCTCGGGCCATTCACACACCTACATTCGGCTCATCGATGTTTCGAAGCGCAACTTCTCGCAGCAGGATGTCGCAAGGGATGTCCGGAAAATCATGACCGAATATCCAAACATTCGCTCGCGTGTGAACTGGCCTTCTGCGCTTCAGGGCGGCGAGGGCAGCTCTCCGATCAACGTCCGGTTCCTTGGTCCGGATCTGTTAAAGGTTGGCGAATATGCAAGGAAACTCTATGACCGTTTGAAGGCGACCCCCGGATTCACCGATGTCGATATGGACCTCGACATCAACAGCCCGGAATTTCAAATCCAGATCGATCGCCAACGCGCGTCGGAATTGGGTGTGCGTGCTGGAGACGTTGCAACCGCCGTGCGGCTGATGATCGCAGGCGAGGATCAAATTTCGACGTATAAAGAGGCCGGCGAGCAATATCCCGTCACGATGCAACTCTTGCCCGAGCAGCAAAGAAATCCGGATATCCTTGCGCGCCTCATGATCCCATCAACGAAAGTCGGGCAAGTGCGGCTCGATAACATCGCCGCGCTTCAACGTGGGTTAAGCCCCGGAAGAGTTAAACGGTACAATCGGCAGTTTCAAGTCGCCGTCCAGTCGAATCTCACTCCAGACATAGCGCTGGATGACGCCGCACAGAAGGTTCGTGAAGCCGTAAGCAAAGCCGGATTGCCACCTGGTTATTCGGCACGCTTCTCAGGAACCGTCAAGATCCTCGACGAAACGAACAAAAGCCTCATCATCACGTTCCTGTTGGCATCTGTGTTCATGTACATGGTGCTCGCGGCGCAGTTCGAAAGTTTGTTGCATCCGTTCGCGATCATGATGAGCTTGCCGCTCTCGATCCCTTTTGCTCTTCTGACTCTGTGGCTGACGGGCCGAACTCTCAATCTGTGGAGTTCATTGGGTGTCCTGCTCCTGTTGGGCATCGTCAAGAAGAACGGAATTTTGCAGATCGATTACGCGAATAGACTCCGCAGTCAGGGCACGCCAATGCGCAAAGCGGTTCTGGAGGCATGTCAGGTTCGGCTTCGTCCGATCCTCATGACCACTTTCTCGATTATCGGGGGACTTATTCCGACTGCGATTGGCGCCGGAGCCGGCGCAGCGCAGCGCTCGGCGATCGCAGTGACCATCATCGGCGGGCAGACTTTGTGTTTGCTGCTGACGCTCATCGTAACGCCCGTGACTTATTCATTGCTCAGCGAATTGAGTGAACTGAAGTTGGCACGCGGCATCAAAGCCGCACGGGTGCGGTTTGGTACGCCATCGTCGTAATGGAGGTTCTGACATGAGGACGAAAAATCGATGTTTCGTGTTCTTGGTGGCACTCACGACCATGGTCGCAGTCGTATGGCCCATACCGGGTCCTGTTGCCGGCCAGGCGCCCTCGATTGCTTTACGGACACCGTGGGGCGAACCGGATCTGCAGGGCATTTGGAACAACCCGTTCGTCACGCCATTGGAACGACCGAAAGAGTTCGGAACCAGACAATTTTTGACAGAGGATGAAATCGCGGCGGAAGAACGGCGCCTGCGCGAACAATCGAAGGGTCGCGGGCGTGACAGCCGCGAGGGTACGGGAACCGAACGAGACGTCGCGCGCGCCTACAATGAGCACTGGTTCGGCGATCCATCACTGTTAAGGGGCACGCGCACTTCGCTGATTGTGGATCCGCCGGACGGACGGATCCCTTCGCTAACTGCCGAGGCCCAGCAGAGGATCGCCACGAAACGAGAGTATCTCCAGGCACTGCTGCAAGGTACTTCCGGCGGTAGACCTGGACCGATTTCACCGAGAAGAGCGGAACGTTCGCCGGATTACAACCTGGATCGTATGAATCGCGCCGACGGTCCAGAGGATCGAGGTGGACCAGAGCGCTGCTTTGGAAGTAATTTGCCGGTTTTACTCCAATCCGGGAGCTTCGGAGGTGTCGCGCGGATTGTGCAGTCTCCGGGTTCCGTCGGGATTTACTATGACATCGGCCAGGGTCAAGGGCTCAGCCGGCTTATTCCGGTTACCGACCGCCCGCATATGCCCAAGCACATCCGCCAGCGATATGGAGACGCAATTGGCCATTGGGAGGGAGATACGCTGGTCGTCGACATCACCAATTTCACGCAGAAGACGGAATTTCAGGGATCGCGCGAGAACCTGCATCTGATCGAACGCTACAGGCGGGTCGATGCAAACACGCTCTCATTTCAAGTCACAATGGATGATCCAACGACATGGACAAGACCCTGGACCACTGTCCAGGAACTAAAGAAGAATAGCGACCAAAAGAATCAGGTCTATGAAGGCGGCTGCCACGAGGGCAATTACGGCTTGATTGGCATGCTTGCCAACACTCGAGCCGCAGAGAAAGCATTCGCCGAGGGCCGAGGTCCGGATCCGGCTACACAGGACAACGCGACCGGTGGAGTCGGCCGGCCACAAAACTGATCATCGACGGTCGCTTTGCGCCCGCCGGCATCTTGTAGCTTCGTGCACTCTTCGGTTGTTAAATGAAACATGGACTAGGACCATGTTTCATTTAACAACCGGGGGACCCACTACTGCGCTCACTGCGATTTCGGCGGAGGCGCCGGAGCCGGCTTTGCAAACTTGGCCGCGTCTATCGCGACGTTGGGCTGTATTTCGGTGAGTTCGGTGGTGGACTGTCCGTCGGTCCATGTGGCGGTCCAGCGAAACGGCATCTTCACACCGTCGACATCGCGATAATCGGAGTAGTCGATTTGAGTCGGAACACGGCCGACGGCGGTATCAACCAATCGCACAAGACGCACCAGGAGTCCCGACGATTCATCGAAATAGAAATTCACCGGCGGCTGCCTTGGGTTG
>QHXA01000277.1:7345-8911 GCA_003222755.1 Acidobacteriota bacterium | reverse complement strand
AACTCGGACGTCGCGATCATTGATGACAGTCGCGGTAACTCGCCACTGGTTGAATCCCTGCTGTAAGTCGGCGGGAAACGACACCGTCGCTTCGAGCCTGGCGCCATCCAGATTTCCGCCAGTGAGCGGCATCAACGGCATCGGTTTATCCGCTGACGCGATCCAACCGGCGCGGCCATCAAAGGTTCTGACGCTGTCTCCGAAAAGCGCATGTACGATCGTCGTGCGCTGAGCAGGAGCCTTTGCAAAGATTTCGACCGGCACCTTGGCCTGGTCGGTATCGTATCCGGAGTAAGTTCCCTTGGCCAGAAAGCGCGTGACACGCGCGAGCCGCTGTGCCCCGCCGATTGCCTGAATATACTTGTCGAAAACTTGATTAGCGGAAGGGCCTCCGGTGTTCGGAAAAGCTTCGATTTCATTTGGATCTTCCATGGGCTCGCTGTACTGCACCGTCAGACTCGGCACGACTTTCGGGCGTTGGTTGCCGTTATGGCAGGTGTAGCAGGTTACAGAACGCACTCCCTTGAAGTTCTCTTTGTTGATCGCGTTGACCATCTGCAGCATCCTTCGCGCAGTCTGCTTCATCGGGGTATCGAGGGCGTACTTATCCCAGCTCGTCGTATTGTCTGAGGCATGGCAGTGCGTGCAGTTCAGGCTTGTGGCGGCGGAGAACATACCCATGGTGTCCATGAACTCGTCGACGGGAATGCCCTTCAGAATTTGAATGTTCTTGAAGACTTCTTCCGCCATCGGTGGCCGCTGCGCTTGTCCCGCTTGCCCGGTTGCGATTACAGTGCCGAGCAGGCACGCCGCCACTGTTCCGATAACACGAAGAACCCTTCGCCTCGATCCAAACGCCATACCGTCTCCTTGCTACTGCTTCTTCGCAGCTTTGTCTTCTTCCCGGCCGCCGCTCAAAATACCGATCATGCCGTAATTTCCCTCGTGGCACGCATACTCATAAAGCTGACCGCGACTCTTTCTCCAGGGGATCGCGACTGTCCAGGGCCTGGTCCAGGTTGTCGGATCATCGAATGTAACTTCGTAATTGAGTGTGTCCGGTTCGAGACGCGTGATGCGCTCGACCATGTGCAGGTTGCTGGTGGAGCCTCTGAAATTTGTTTTGTCGCTGAAGTTCGTCGTATCGATCACGAGCGTGTTGCCTTCCCAGTGTCCGCGCGAGTCACCCATCCACTGCCGGACACGCGCGTCGAGGTGCGGCCTCGCATCTAGAGGGATGATGCGTGCTTCGTGAATCATTTCGTAAAGAATGATCACGCGGTCCGCACTCTGCACAATCTGGATATTACTGTTATACGCAACGCTGGAAATTCTCGGCAGCCCCTGCGTAATGCAACGCTCCCACAGACTGCGATCGAACCACGAGTCCGCGCCGCGGCCCGCTTCAAAGCCACCCGTGGCGCGTAATGGCCGGCGGGCTAGCTCGTCTTCTCCTTGCCGGGCGCGTGCGTCCGCAACGAGAGGAGGAATTTTGCCGTCGGGCGGATCTACGATCAGCGACGTGCGATGCGTCTTAACGACGTTTGTCGCCCGATCCCACCAGAA
>QHXA01000277.1:522-7284 GCA_003222755.1 Acidobacteriota bacterium | reverse complement strand
TTTCTTCGACTGCTTTCTTCTCGAGCTCGGCTACCTCTTGCGGTGTGAGGAACTGTCGACCCGCAAACTTGGCGGGCCGCTCCAAAGGCGTGATGCTGTGGTTGTCCCAGATGCCCTGCAGGTCCGGATGACCCCACGGCGTTCGAGGCGGAGGTGCCTGGCCGGCCATGAGCGGCACCGCCGCGGCCAACAAGGTGATTGCAACAAAAAAGACGGCTGGCTTCATCTCGTGCTCCTCTTTCTCGGCAATTTTGCGCCAGTATAACGCACCCCGGAGGCCGATGTTCACACTGAAGCCGGCGTTGTTGTGGGGACTGTCCGCTACATGTCTCCCGAGCAGGCGCGTGGGCTTTCCGTCGATGCCCGATCCGACATTTTCAGTTTTGGCGCCATGCTCTACGAAATGCTGACGGGACATGCTCCATTTGATGGACCGACAACGGCAAATGTCATCGCAGCCATCCTCGAGCGCCAACCCCAGCAACTAAAGTCGTATCGCCCCGATATTCCTTCTGAGCTCGAGCGAGTCGTTACGAAATGTACGGAGAAGATCTCGGCCAGGCGCTACAGCTTCGCGGAAGAGCTGGCTATGGAGCTTGCCGCAGTGAAGCGATCGATTGCTACGAGGGCCGAAAAGCCACTGCCGTCAATCGCCGTACTGCCGTTTGTCAACATGAGTGCCGATCCGGAGAACGAATATTTCTGCGATGGGATTGCCGAAGATTTGATCAACGCCTTGATAAAGATCGAACAACTGCGTGTGGTTGCGCGGACCACAGCGTTTTCGTTCAAAGGCAAAACGCGAGATGTCCGCGAGATCGGGCGGACGCAGAATGTGACCAGCGTTCTGGAAGGCAGTGTGCGGAAAGCGNNNCGGAAAGCGGGCAACCGTCTTCGCGTGAGCGCTCAGCTTGTGAATGTCGCTGACGGATATCACGTCTGGTCCGACCGTTACGACCGCCAGATGGAAGACGTTTTCGAGATCCAGGATGAAATCTCGATGGCCATAGTCAACGCGCTGAAGGTCAAGCTGCTCGGTGGTGAGCGAGAAGCGCTGGCCAAGCGCCAAACGGTCAACGTGGAGGCGTATCAACTCTATCTTCAAGGACGTCACCACTGGCACAAATGGTCCGCCTCCGGCTTCGCCAAATCGATGGAATGCATGAAGCGCGCGATCGAAATCGATCCGGCATACGCGGTTGCGTATTGCGGAATTGCGGATGTGTATTTGGCCGGCGCGACTGGGTATCAACGTTACGTGGACATTCTGCCGCAGGCCAAAGCCGCGTTGAAGCGGGCTCTCGATTTGGATCCGGAGCTCGATGAGGCGTGGGTCTTAACCGCCGTGGCGCACCTCTTCGAATGGAACTGGGAGGCGGCCGAACGGGCCGCTGCACGGGCCATCGAACTGAATCCGCGCTCGGGCCACGCTTACCAGGCGTCGTCGATGCTCCCGTTTTATCAGGGGTTTCCGCACGAAGCTTTGGAAAGCGCAAAGCGTGCGGTGGAGTTGGATCCGCTCGCGCAACTCTATAATTGGATGCTGGCCTGGTCGTTTATTGCCCTGCGGGATTACGACAGCGCGGCCGCGCAAAGTCGCGTTCTCCTGGACATCGATCCGGGGTTCATGGGACATCTGCAAAAAGACATGCTGCTAGCCGCCGGCGGCGCCCACGCGGAGGCCGTCCAAAGCATCGAAGATGCGCTGCGATTGTCCGGCGGCGCCGCAGCTTATGCCATCGGATATCTTGCATGCCTTACATCGTGAGCACGTTTCGCGCATCGAGACCGGTGTTTGTTCCGAGCAGCTCAAACAAACTGCGAACAAACAGTCCGGCGCCGGTGAGTAAGATCAAAGTTATACCAACCTGGCCGACGACCAATGCAAAGATTTCCATAAGCATTGTCGCGAGGCGCCTCTGTGCCTGGGAGTTGGCAACCATGGTTCCCACATTGGTTAAGCGAAACAAGATGCCCAGGGCCAGTGTGCTGGCAAAGCTTGCTTATCCATTGACAGTGCTCCTCACCCGCAACGTACCTGCGGGCGCACGTGCCGGACCATTCATTAAGCTATTTGTGTTATCAATGGCGTGCGTACAACCAACCGCGTCGGAGTGTACACTTTTGGGACGGTGCCTCCCAAGACCGAACACACCGAAACCTGTAATCAAACGCCCCCTACTCGACAGTGAGCGCGCCTTCCGTGATCGCCGGGATGCGCAGCAAGATTCCGTAACCATGGTGCGCCCCCGATGATAGGACCTTCAGGATCAGCAAATCGAGCGTCCCGGGTAGCAGGTCGGCTTCTTGAGGCATCGGACTCTCCTAAGTGATTTAGGTAAGAGACTGTTGCTTGGTCTCCTAAGCTGTCAAGGAGAGACTTGTTCTCGGAACTTTTTTAGCGTGACCGGTGTCTATGCTGCGCATGGACAGACCGAACCTCGAAGCTCAGCGGGCTGCCATGAAGAAGCTGGCATTTCTCATCGGCAATTGGTCGGGAGAAGCATCGGTCCTTCGGGCCCCAGGCGAATTCGTGGAACTCTCGCAGACCGAAGAAGCACAATTCAAACTCGGCGGGCTGATCATTATGATCGAAGGGGTCGGCCGGATGAAGTCCGGCGGCACGCCGGTCTTACAAGCCTTAGGGTTAATCTCCTTTAATGATGCGTCGGGAAAGTATCACATGCGCGCGTTTAATGACGGACGATGGCTTGAAACCGAGGTGAAATTGGTTGATGAGCCAAACGCGATCACCTGGGGCTTCACTCTTGGCGAGATGAGAACCCATTCAATCTTGCGAGTGAACGAAAGAGGCGAGTGGGTTGAGCATGCCGACTTGACCGTCAGTGGCGGGCCGCCGCAAAAGCTGATCGATCTCACGGTACAGCGAATTCACGCCGAGTAATTAGTAGCTGTCTCTAAGGTCCGTTGAGACGTTTCTCTGTCGGGCCGCTCCCTTGGCAGAGCGCGCGATGTCCAATCAAGCAATCTCCAATGCTGCTGCCCAAGGCCGCCGATAACGTCCCCGAGAGCCCATCCAGTCTACGAGTACGCGGTTTATCAGGCATTGAAACAGCGCGACCGCTAACGCCGGGGGCTTCTCACAAGTGAGCCCACGGTCGACACCGTTGTCCGAGATTCCGATGACTGATGCGGATCAAGACTCCTGCGCCGTCCGCTGGACGCCGTGCACCGCTTGAGGCACACTAGCCCGCGTGAAGGCGGGTACTGCGAGTGAGACTGCGGCAATCGTATGCATGGCGCGCGCTATTGCGCACGGCCGGACCCCGGTCGCGGCCTTCAGTGACCCGACGGCAATGGCGCTGCTGTCGGCGGAGCAGAGAGCGGAAGTCGAACGGAACCGGCAAGGACCGCGCCCCAAGGGCTTGCGTGCACGGTTCCGCTACGAGCACCTGACGAGGGAGTCCCAGATGATGGTGGCGCGAACCGTCGCGATCGATGCAGATCTACGCAATGCGGCGGCGCCTCAGGTCGTCATACTAGGTGCTGGCCTGGACGGGCGGGCTTGGAGAATGCAGGAGCTTGTGACGTCTCTCGTGTTCGAGGTGGATCACCCCGACTCTCAACAGCAGAAGCTCCAGCGGGTCGCGTCACTGACGCAAGAGGCTCGCGAAGTCCGCTTCGTGCCCGTGGATTTCAGGCGCGGCGATTTGGCGCACGCGCTGGAAGCCGCGGGCCATGATCCCCACCTGCCGACGGCTTGGCTCTGGGAGGGCGTCGTGATGTACCTCGATCGCGATGAGATTGAAACAACCCTGCGCATTGTCGAAGACCGCTCGGCTCCGGGAAGCCGATTGATTGTGGCGTACCACCAGCCTGCGTGGATGCTCCTTCTCCTTGCGGTGATCGTCCGCCGTTTGGGTGAGCCGATTCGCACTGTGCTCACGCCCCACCAGATGCGGGAGCTGCTAGCCCGGTACGGGTTTTGTACGCTTCTTACAACGATGGCGGCTGGTTGATTGCCTTTAATGCTTCGTCTCCGAGTTTTGCGCCCTTCCGCACAAGTGAAGTTTTATCAGTACGCCGGTTCCCTCAAAATCATTCGAGAAACCAGCGCCGGGATTACTGACGCGCAGCCGAACTTGAGCGAACCGATTCGCGGCTGGCAAGATTTCACCGCTCTGCTGGCACATGTTAGCGGCACTGTGAACGCCGATTTGAGCGCTTCTGTCACGGTTACCTACGCCAATGGACTGCATGTATCAGCTTCGTTTGCCCCGGCGGCGGGCACTCCCGTCGGCGCCTTATTGCTGTTAGGAAACAGCAACCGCAGCAGCGGCCCACACATTTTGGACAACATCAAGATCGGATCTCCGTATGGGAACGCGTCGGAGGCTTCGCTCAAGTCGCCTCTGGCGGTGGATGGAAGACGACAATGGCTCTCGTTAATCCATCCGCTACCGAGGTTGCAGCGCCGCATCGACTTTTACGCAAACGACGGCAGGCCGCTGATCTTGCCGCTCGCCTGAACACAGCGCCGGGTTTTGAGCACAACAAGTTCTTTCCCCACCTTCGTGGTAGCTCCGAATGCATCGGTCATCATTGAGAGCGCCTCGAAGGAGGGGCAAAAAACGCATGTGATGCCTAGGTCAGTGATGGTTGGTAATCACGAAGCAACAGGGCCAACGTTTATGGTTGGCCCCTCGCTATGCTGTCGCGGGCGACGTCACGGCGCCTGCTAAGGCGTTGCTGGCGGTGGAGGACAGGTGCCTTGCGCCCTCACGGTGTCTCTGAACACGTCCCCCTCGGAGCGGAAATGTGGAGTGGTACCATCGATAGACTTCAAGAACCTCAGCAGATCCGCCCGCTGTGTCGCGGTTAGCTGCGTCTGAATCGTGGTCGTCGGCGGAAACGTCGCCCCATCCGGCCCTAACCCATGCAATGGGAAGACATCCTCCAGGGTCTGTGCTTGGCCGCGATGCAAGTACGGAGCGTGATAATTGATACTGAGCAACGACGGCACGTTGAACCCATTCTTACCAAACGCGGTGCTGGCTGCGGCGTTGTCTCGGATCTCCAAAGGATTGGTGACGTCAAAGGTCCCCACATTCTCGAGATATTTAATAGTGAGGGTATTGCAAGTGAACGAGAAGAACTCGTTGGCTGGCGCTGCGGCGACCGGCGGCGCCGGCGCGAGTCTCGTGACGCCGGGGTCCAAGGCCGCACCGTTCTGGGCAGCGGCGGCGGGATTATCGCGGTGGAAGATCTCGCTCTTCGTCCACTTGGCTCCCCCGTGGCAGGACGCGCAATTTGCCTGAAACACGGCGGCACCGGGAGACAGATCGCTGAGCTGTGGCTGATTTGCGCGTCGAGGGCGTCGCTGCCTCCTTGGGTGATGCCATGGTCGTAGATGGCCGGGTTCGCGGGCGTCGCGGTTCCCATCGTGAAACATTGCCCAGGGGCGAAAATATCGCTGGCGAAACCGCAGCCCCCCTGCGTGGCACGGGAGTTGTTGTTGAACTCCGTGTTGCTGCCGCGTACGGCACTCCAGTTGAGCAGAGCCTGGTCTGAGACATTGGTGAACTTGTTGAACGTGCCGTCCAGCGGTTTCGTCTGGCGCGGCCCGGTGCCGAAAATCCAGGTCACGCCATCGGCCAGCCCGTCGGGATGGCACGAGCCGCAGCTACTCCAGGCGTCTCTTGACTGCTTCCCTTTGAAGTTACGTGGAATGATGCTGCGAATCGGTGTGCTGAAGATGTTGTTGTCTGGAATACCCAGAGCGGTGAAGAACGCCAGCTTGCCGACGAGGACAGCGTGTGCAAAGCTGCCGGGCGCAGGAGGGTTGCTGGAAGGAATGTCGAGTTGAAGCGTGAGGCAATTCGTGACGTCCATGGAAGTGACCGAGAAATTGGCCTCGTTATTAGCGTAGGCGCGCGTTCCATCGGAGCGCATGGCTACGCCGCTCGGCAGGTTGGCCGTCTGGAGTCGGCAGTCCACTGCGGTTCCGGCCGCATTCAGGATGTTGAGCCGGCCGGTCGTGGGATTGGGTTTCGCGCGGAACACCTGGTTGCCGCCCCGGCTTACGATCAGGTATGTGTCGCCGGCGGCATTGGCATCGATGGCCACAATGTCGTTGCCGAATGTCCGGCTGAGACTCGGCGGAGGTGCGGCCGGTTCCACGGCGATCTGCTGGTTCAGGTTGACGTGCTCGGTTGGTTGTTCTCTCAGCGAATTTACGTCCACAGAATAGACGAGCGACTGCACGTTCACATTGAAAACCTCGGGTGGCTCCGGTTGGGCACCAATGTTGGGCAGAAACAGCCGGTTGCCGCGAACCAACGCCGATAACAGCTGGTTGGGGAATACCCCTTGTGGGTTAGCGGTGTTTAGGGCATTAGCTAGATCGGTTGCGTCCGGACAGAAGATTCTGGACTGGGCGGGCGGGACCGTATTGCAGAAGTTATTAGGGACCACGCGATTGGCATTAAGACCGGAATTGGCGAGCGGCTTGAGAGTGATTTTGGTGATCGGCGGAGCGGCAAAGCCCGCCGGGAAGGCGTGGACGACTCCTTGTTTACCGAGGTCGCGCGCCTCACCATTGCCGTCGAAAATCGGGTCCCTGAAGTCGGGGTTGAGTTCGGCGAAAATCTGGGTGACGAAGACCGTTGGAATTGTCCCGGAGCCCGGGTTCGTGATTGCTATCGCGGTGGGATTGCCCCCAACTTGCACCACTGCGTTCGGCATCGGGTTCAACGGATTGCCGCTCGGGATACTGAGGATGGAGACGGTCCCCTCTGTGTG
>QHXA01000277.1:0-512 GCA_003222755.1 Acidobacteriota bacterium | reverse complement strand
CACATACAGCAGCGCGCCGTCAGGGGTCAACGCGCAGCCGCGCGGCTCGGTGCCCACAGGGATCTGGCGCACTTCCCTGAATAGTGTGAGGTCTACAACGGAAACCGTGCCGGTGATGCCGTTGGTCACATATGCGGCCTGGTCAGTCGGGTGGACCGCAACGCAGCGGGGCTCCTGACCGACCGCAATTTCGGCCAGCTTGACGGCGACGTCAAGACCATTCGCATCTTTCACTTCAATGATTGAGACACTGTTTGCCTCACGGTTGGCGACCACGAGGCGCCTCTCATCAGAAGTGAGTGCAATGGTAGTCGAGCGGGTCGATGGCTCAGCAGCGGGTGCGTACGGTGATTCAGCGGCCTGCTTATGTCCGGCAAGCAGAGCGATGTTGGTCGAGCGGCTCGGTAGGTCAGCACGATTCGATGATTGAGCACTCTTCATCTGTGCAGCTCCGAGGACCAAGCCGACCAAGATCGCCGCGAGCATCAAAGCGGAGCGGAGAGCGATCCGGC
>QHXA01000276.1 GCA_003222755.1 Acidobacteriota bacterium | reverse complement strand
TCCGCAACATGTTTGCCTAGCGCGTCCGCTTCAACGCGGCTCTCCTGTTCTTCGGAGCGAATGGAGCGACTCATCCTTGAGTATCGGCCAAAGCCGGCGCCCTGCAGTGCAGAGATGACGCCGAGCACCACTAAGAGGCAAACCAGCGCGACATTGGTAATGCGATATGCCGGAAACGGCTGCGTGGAAAGGTTGAGATCAAATTCGGCCATGGCTGTTAACCGGCTTCAGGTGTATCGCGCCCAGTGCAGGTTTATAAATGTCCTCGACGCTTTCCGGCCCGATGCGTTCAGCAGCCAGGCCGAGCTTCTCCTGCACGTCATCGAGCGATCGTTGCAGATCCGCATCATACCCGCACACGAAAAGCCGCTCGAACGTGGTCCCCCCCAATTTGTCCTGGTAGTAAAGGACCGTCGGATAAACCGCGTCATACAGCGAGACATCCGTGACGCGACGGTAAAACTGAACCCTGCGACCCTGAAATACGGTCGTCGTGACGCAATCCGGCGCAATCTTGACGAACAACGCATCGCTGGCGGGCGCGGTAAAAAGATTCAATGCCGCCAAAGTGGAAGGCAAGATCATGCCCGCGTGAATGGCGAGAGCCTCAAACAGCGTCTCATATTCCTGAACTACGGAATGCGGCGAAACCGCAACGAGCAGGTCCACACCCGTCCCACCGCGACGCCGGCCCAAAATCCGATAGGCCACCTGCGCTGAATCCACGTCGAAAGGCAGCGATTTTTTCAGCTTCCAACGAATGAAAGTGCGCCGCTCTTCGGAATTACTGGACAGATTCTCGGCTGTCAAGAACGCGATGCGGGCGGTCTCATCAGGCACAACGACGGCGATTTCCGACCCCTTGAATCCCGCCTGGGCGAGAATTTGGCTCATGAGGGGCCGCGTGGCCTCGACGTTCTTTCCGGCCGGCAACTCCGCCACAGACTTGCTCGCAACGCGATTGCGATGCGAATTCACACCTGCAACGATCACGTGCTTGGATGTCAATTCGCACGCCCACAATGGCGCTTGAGGGTTAAAGAATTCAGTAATCGTTTCGACGAGACCTTTACTCAATGAATGTGACCTTGTTGATTTCCTTCAGCGTGGTGATTCCTGCAAAGACTTTCGCGAGAGCGGAGTCGCGCAGGAACGTCATGCCTTCGTCATGCGCCATCCGCTTGATTTCCGACGTTGGTTTTTTCTCAATGATCATTTCACGAATACGATCTGACAAGTCGAGTAACTCATGAATCGCAGTTCGGCCGCGAAATCCTGTGCCGTTGCATTCCAGGCAGCCTTCGCCTTCGTAAAACGTGAAGTCCCGATATTGAGCAACGTCTAGACCTGACTCGACCAGCAACTGGTCGGGGTGGTGAATCGGCCTGCGGCAGTTCGCGCAGATCATGCGGACCAGACGTTGAGCCAGAATGCAATTGAGCGCCGAAACGAAGTTGTAAGGATCGACGCCCATATTGAGGAAACGGCCGAGCACGTCGACAACGTTATTCGCGTGAACGGTCGTGAATACGAGGTGTCCGGTCAGCGCGGATTGAATTGCGATCTGCGCTGTCTCCACGTCGCGGATTTCACCGACCATGATCTTGTCCGGATCGTGACGGAGAATCGATCGAAGACCTCGGGCGAACGTCAGCCCCTTCTTTTCATTGACGGGAATCTGAGTGACACCGCGGATTTGATACTCGACGGGATCTTCGATGGTGAGGATCTTGTCCTCCTCGTTTCGAATTTCCATCAATGCGGCATAAAGACTGGTTGTCTTGCCGCTCCCCGTTGGTCCCGTAACCAGCACCATGCCGTATGGCTCGCGAATGTATCGCCGAAACTTTTTGAGATCCGAATCCGAGAACCCAACCACCTCCAGATTCAGCGTCCGAAATTTTTCACTCAATGATTCTTTGTCGAGGATGCGAATAACGGCGTCTTCGCCATGGATCGACGGCATGATGGAGACGCGAAAGTCGATCGAGCGGCCTTTGTAGCGGGTTTTGAAGCGGCCGTCCTGCGGGATGCGCCGCTCGGAAATGTCCAGTTCGGACATGACCTTGATGCGCGAGATGACCGTCGAATGATGCTCCTTCGCAATAGGCGCCATCGCCTCTGTGAGCGAACCATCGATACGATATTTCACCCCGACTTCGATGTCCCGCGTCTCGATGTGAATATCGCTCGCGCGGCGCTCGAGTGCGGTAAAGATGACGGTATCGACAAGACGAATGATCGGGCTCGATTGTTCCTGCGTGATCTTTTCGATCGTGATCGTTTCTTCGCCTTTTTCATCCTCGCGGATCAGATCGAGCTTGAAACCCTCCGTCGCCTCTTCGAGCATGCGCTGCGACGATTCCGATTTTTTCAGCAGGTCCTGGATTTCCGAAAGCGGAGCGACCTTGATGATGAGCGGCCGGCCAAGCAGAGCCGACACCTCATCGATAACGACTAGATCGCTGGGATCCGCCATTGCGACCACCAGAGCGTTGCCTTCGAGTCGAAGCGGAACGAGGTTATAGCGGAACATCAAATCGACTTGAATCGACCGGAATAACTCGAGATCGAGATGGACTCCCTTCAGTTCGACGAATTCATAGCGATACCGCTGGGCAAGCTGCCTTGCAGTTGCGCGGTCTCGCTCTTTGTTTTCGATTACTTCTTTCATTGTGTATCAGTCCATCATCTCTGCATTGAGCTTCCGAGACTGAATATCGGCATATACAGCGAAATCAATACGCCGGCGATAAACACAGCGACGAAGAGCAGAATCACCGGCTCGACCCAACTCAGCAGTGCGGTCGAGCGGATATTTACATCCTCGTCGTAAAAATCTGCGACGTGGTTCAGCATGTCGGGCAATGAGCCGGTCTGCTCACCAACCCGGATCATCTCCAGCGCAAGCTCGGGGAAATGTCCCGACTTGTCCAAACTGTCCGACAACGGCCGGCCTTCCCGGACCTGCGTGATAGCGTCGCGAATCGACTCTCCAATGACGCGATTGCCCGAGGCGTCACGCGCCGTTTCCAACGCAGGGACCAGCGGAATTCCGCCTTGCAGCAATGTCGCAAGCGTGCGCGACAGTTGCGCCATAGAAAACATCGTCCACAAATTGCCCAGCACCGGCGCGTTCAGCTTGAACTCATCGACCCAATGCATGCCGCGGCCGGTCCCGGTCCAGATCTTCAGGACCACGATCGCGCCGACGAGCATGGGCACGATCAGAACCAAATGGCTCCGGACGGCGTCCGACGTCGCGATCAGAACGCGCGTTGTGACTGGCAGCGGCGTGTTCAAATCCGCATACAATTCGCCAAACTTCGGGATGACGTAGGTCAAAATGACCGTAATCATCGCTATTGATAAGACAACCAGAAACGTCGGATAGATCAACGCGTTCAGGAATCTCTTGCGAACGGTCAGAATTGTCTTTTCGTATTGGACAAACCGATTGATTACCTCGACAAGGTTCCCGCTGCGCTCGCCGGCAAAGACCGATGCGGTATAGACCGTCGGGAATATGCCCTGCTCCCGCAATGCCTCGGACAGCAAGGCTCCTGAAAAGACGCGATCCCGAACGTTAGCGATGTGTTGTCGCAGCAATGGGTTACTGATTCTATCTTTAAGTAGATCTAAAGATCTCAAGATCGGCAAACCCGCTCGAATCAGGGCCACGAACTGTTGGTTAAACAGGATGAAATCTTCCGGCTTGACGGTTTTCTGTTGCTTGCGGGAACGAAGCGAAGGGCTCCATGCGCGCGAACGGACAAGGATGGGCAGAAACCCCTGCTCTTGCAGCCGGTGACGGACCTCATCCATACTTTGCCCGACGAGGACCGCTTTGACGACCTCGCCTGTGGGCTTGGCGTACTTAACTGTAAATTCCATAACGTTGGTCGGAATTCCAGCCCGGAGCTACTGCCCGAGTCCCTCGACCACTTGCACGCCCGGTGGCACTTTGAAATCGAAGAGGGATGCTCTTAGGCCTGTGTTGGTCCGGATGTTTGAAAAGATAAATTCCGAGTGCGAGCCATCGGAGTGGTCGAGGACGAGCCGGCGAATTTGGAAATTCTGAGGATCGACTTCCATGAGCAGTTCCTTGAGATCCGTCTTTCGCTTCGGAGTCATCCGAACGACTTTGGTTCCCGCAATGAACGGCTTCGTGGCCAGAAGCTCGAATTTCGTAAATTCATTGCGCAGATTGGACCTGCCCATCAGGAACATCAATGGTATCCGATCATCGAACGTGTCCTTCACTGCTTCCCTGTTCACCTGCTTATCGGCCGGCACGTAGAAATACACTGTTTTCCCGTCCGACACGAATAACTGCTCTTCCGGACTTGTGTATTCCCATCGCGCCATCCGCGGCCGCTTCAGGTATACATGACCCCCAGCCTCCTGCTTTCGGTTCAAAACATCTTTAGAAATCTGAACAAAATCTGCGCTGAGGTCACTCATGCGACCGAAAGACTGTTCGACGCCGGTGATGATGTCCGGAAGACTCTGGAGCAAGAACAAGAGCGCAAGGACGCAATACATTCATTCAGGGTAAGCGAAGTGCCAGTTGAGCGGCAACCCCTGGCCCCCCCCACAATCCCGCAATTCCATATAGTGGGCGGTCATAGACCGCCCCTACAGTTCGGAATGTCAGCGATGCTAGAGTCTTTCGCGATGCTGACGTTTCTGGTGGCGGCACTGGTGGCAATCAGCGCGATGGGCAGAGAAGCAACACATCCCGTCGTTCTTTTTCTCTACCGATCACTGCTCTTTGCCATCGCATTATGGTGCGCGCGAGACCTTCATAAAAACCGCTCGTTTTCGGTTTCTCCAGGATTCCTCGGTCTGGGTACATTGGCTTGCCTGCTGATGATGTCTTTTCTGCGGAACCCCTCCACGTTTGAAGGCTTCTACCTGTGGTATCAATTCGTGCTATTCGCGGTGATGTTCGTCCTGTTGGCGGCACAGATGCGGAGCCAATCCTTCGATTGGAAGCACCGGCTGCTCTGGCTTGTCGTCGCGATCCAGTCGGTGTACCTGATTGCTGCGCTTATTATTGGGCGGCGGCCGATCACGGCAGGATTCGTGAATCCGAACTATTTTGCGTCATTCCTGCTCGTCGGGTTTTCCATTTGTCTATCAATGGCGCTGTTCCGCACGGAAAGGGTGCAGCGCGCATTCGGCCTTGCAGGGGCGGTACTTTTCTATTACGGAATCACTCAAGCGTGGTCGCGGGGCGCGACGATCGCTGCGCTGGCAGTCACCGCATTCGCCATCCTGCGTTACGCCGGCCGATTCTCAATTTCCCGAAGAAGGATGGCCACAATTTTGGCTGGGCTCGCGATGGCTGGAGCTCTTGCCAGTCCTGCGCTCGTGCGCAAGTTCACCGATGCCGGTAACAACGACCCATATAACTACATGCGCCCCAAGATCTGGGCGGAGGCTGCGCGTTTGATCGCGAAGAATCCGGTGTTCGGCGCCGGTCTCGGGCAATTCTTTCATCTTTCCCACAGGTACGCTCCTGCCTTGGA
>QHXA01000275.1:8445-14040 GCA_003222755.1 Acidobacteriota bacterium | reverse complement strand
GCCACGGAATGACGGCCAGGCCCGTACCTACGAAAATCAACATCGTGAGGAACGGTCCGGTCTCGATACTTTGTACGACGTAGGTGCCGGCGTCCACCCTGTTGCCCATGACGCTTGTCAGCGCGAGAAACATGCCGCCATTCGTATCGCTCATCGCCACCATGACAGCGAGCGTGCTGAGGCCGATAATATCGCCACCGGAAAACTTGGAGACAGCCAGTGCAAAGATGGTCGCGGTGCCGACCTTCGCCATCATGATGCCCAGTCCCCGCGCCAATATCTTCGGAGCCGTCGTTAACGTTATCTTCGTGCCGACTGTGAACAGGTACATCCCCAGGATTGTTGGATATCCCACGCCAGTCAGCGCTTGGGTGAAACCCCCAATCTTCAGCAGATCAGGAAAGAACGTGTTAATCAGCATACCGATGAACAGCGGAACGACCATCATTCCGCCTGGCACGCGATTAATGGATCTGTAGATTTTCACGTTTTAAGCGCCCTATGCACGCGCGCACTCCGCAATATCGGTACAACAGGCATCGAGGTCGAAGAGTTCGAAATAAAGTTAGGCGTCCGCGACGCGGCCGCGCCTACTGTTTGGCTGGAGCGGCCGCCTCGTTGAGCCCTGCGGGTGCGGAACCGCCAGAGAACAGCTCGCGGCCATCGGGAAGCGTCACAGTCTTCGCGTTCGCCACGGGCTCTCCGGATTTGGCGCGGTAGCCTTCGATTTTCACCAGCGTGCCCGGCGGGATCGAGTCCTTCCTCCAGCCCATGCGCAGCAGGGCGTTGGGTGGACCCATTTCGAATCGCCAGGTGACCACCTTGCCATCCGCCCCTTTCACGTCAACGTAGATCCAGGAGTGGGGATTCACCCAGTCCATCTTGTTGATAGCTCCATTCACGGTCACCGGTTTGGTGGCGTCGAATTCGGCGGCAAAAGAATGATGAGCGACCGCCGGAACGTTGACCGCCAGCAGCGCGGCGAAGGCTGCCAGCATGCAAAATGTGGTCTTCATGGTACGTCTCCTGCTTCTGGGTTATTCGTCACCGGTTGGCCGGCACGCGCCCAGGCGCCAGCTCGAACCCAAATATATTCGGGAGAGTTTGGCTGCCTTCGGCGCAGGCAAACTCCATCAGTTCGGTCTCGCCGGCTGCAGCCTGAAAAGTGCCGGCGATCTTAATAGGTCGCGTAAACATCTTTGGATCTTCGATCGTGATCTGGTAATCGATGATGTTGGGGTCGATCTTCGTATAGCGCTCAATGGTATGCAGAGCGTCACTATGATACGGGACGGTGCGCCCCAATGAGGTCTTGTCGTTGAAATTGGTGGTATCCACCACCAGAGTCTCGCCCTCCCAGTGACCGACAGGATCGCCCATAAACAAGCGGATGTCCGGCCCCACATGCGAGCGTCCGTCGGTTGGGATGACGCGCGTCACGTGATTGTACTCGTACATCATCACGAAATAGCCGGGACGCTGGATGATCTGGTAGGGGTGCCGGTCATCGGCTTCGAGTGGGCCGGGCAGCACACAGCGTGCCGACTTCTCGATGTAGGCCAGCGAAGCCGGAGGGATCATCTTCGGGATGAATTCGCGCCGGGCTGCATCCGCTTCCGGCCGCCACGGCAACACCCGATCAGCGGGATCGATCACACCCGTCGGGCGCCCCTGGAGAACGGAACGATCCTGGGTCGTGGACACGCCGGTGTTGAAGACTGTCGGGTAAGGTTGGCCGGTGCTCCCGAAGTCGCCTAGCGGTGAGTTCGGAGCATTAGATTCTTGAAGGCCGACGCCACGACGCGCCCAGGCGCCCTGCATATCGGGATGACCATCGGCGGTGCGCGGCGCAACGTACTTCGGTGCCGCCTTCTCCTGGGCGTTTGCCGGGGCGGGCATCATGATCATAGCTACCACGGCCGCAGCGGCGGATATTCCGAACAGTGCGGTTCTCATTAGGGCACTCCTATAGGTTTAGCATTGCCATATCTCTTTTCCTGGAGATAGTACACGCACTCATACTCCAGGACCTTCACGTTCTTTTCTATGCGCCGATAGAGCGGCATGGTAATTTTCCAGGGCCGCGTGAACACTTTGGGATCTTCCAGCGTAGCCTCGTACATGATGTGGCCGGCGTCGATGGGCGTGTAGCGTTCCACCACGTGGAGAGCATCGCTGTGAAAATTTCCGGCGTGATCGAGCCAGGTGCGGTCATCGAGATTGGTCACATCCACCACTAATGTGTCGCCTTCCCACCGCCCGCGCGAGTCTCCCATCCAGAAATCCGGAAAGCCGGAGGGATGGGATGATCCGTCGGTGAAGACGTTGCGTCGCGCGTGCGCGAATTCGTAAGAGAATACGATTAGTTTCGGTGTCTGAATTATCTCAAACGGGAAGGGCATATATGTCGCCCTGGGCACGCCGGGCAGGTAACAAGTGACTTCGGCAGGGTCATCCGTGTCACGATGTTCGAAGTTGTCCCGCTGCTTCGCGGCGGCCGCCGGCAGATAGGGGATCGTTCCCCCTTCCACAACGCTCTGTCCGGGGGGCACGCCAAGAGCGGCGGAGTGATCCTGCAAGTCCCAGGCCGCGCTGTTCAGAACCTGCCATATTCCGTTTAGATCGGGTTTGCCATCCGGACCGCGTGCAATATTGGGCGCGTTCGCCTGAGCCTGTCCAACTGCAGGAATCGCGGCGCACAGAACCAGCAGGAAAACAGCCCTCGCTCTCCATCCGCGCTTTGAAGTCATTCTGCCCTCACGCGTCCCGTCTAGTTTTTGTCCAGTAGCTCGATGTAACCGATGCGACCCGAGGTATTCCCCGTCCACCAGATGCGGCTGGGGTGGTTCGGGTCAATATCAATCCTTCTATGATCCGACTCTGCGTTGGGCAGCGGAAACTCCGTGAACGTCCCCGTTTCGGGATCGAAGCGGGCAATCTTATCGACATGCTGTTCGCTAAACCAAACGAGTTTGCTCTTTGGGTCTCCCTGCACTGAATAGACGCCGGCATCTTCGGTCGGAGGTGAATACACCGTCATCTTCAGCGTCTTGTAATCAATCTTCATGAGCTTGCCGGCGCCATGCAGGCCAACCCAGACGTTGCCTTCGGAGTCCATGCCTGCCTTGCGCGCGACGGCGTTTTTTACCGGAACTTCAAACTCGTCGATTTTGCCCGTAACTGGGTCGATGCGGCCCATCTGATTCATCGCATTCTCGACAAACCAGATTTTGCCGGAACCATCGATCGCCATTCCGTATGGGTTTGCGGTACGTCCCGCCTTGACGCCCGCGGGAACGTCAAACACGCTGAACTGCTCCGTTGTGGGATTTAAGCGAATCACCTGGTTGGCAGCGATGGAATTGAGCCACACGGTCCCATTCGGGTGAACACGCATGGTATTGCCGCTCGCGTTACCGTTCTTAAGTTTCGGAAGAGTGTAGGTAGCAAACTGACCGGTCTTGATATCGTAATTGAACCACCGGCGATTCGGACCGCCATCGACAAACCAAAGTTGGCCACCTCCCGGAGCGCTCACAATACCGTTCAGACGAACAGTTTTCGTTGCCGCCTGCGGCGGATCAAACTCCTTGTATTCGAGCGTCTGGACATCTAACCGGCCGAGCTTGCCGCCGGTGCGCTGGGTAATCCAGCCGTTCCCCTGCGCGTCCACCGCAATTTCGTGCGGTTCCGTTTCGGGGTTCGGCAGCAGGAACTCCACAACCCTGTACCTCAATTGATCGCCTGTCATGAGAGTCCGCGGCAGCCGGCTATTCGGATCCGGCTTCGCCTTTTCCCGCCCGCCTCTGTTGGCGGACATATTCGTTGCCAAATAATCCAGCAAAACTTTCGCATCATCATTGGTGAGATCTTTGGCCAGGTTCGAACCTTGGATGTAAAGGCGCATGTCCGCGATCGTTCTTTCCCAACGGCCGCGATCCTGTCGAGCGTTGGCGATCTGTTGGATCCCATGGCAGGCACCACATTTCGTCAGGACGATTTGCTTGCCGGCTCCGTCCGGCAGGTTCGGAGCCGCAGCGGAAGCGCCGGCTGCCTCTCCGCCCTGTTCACCGGGTTGACGACCTGGCCACGCTCCGGGCAGCGACGGCGCTCGCTGCACCGTCAAAGAAAGCTCCACGGTGGCTTGCCGGCCCGCCGATACGTCCACTGGCAACGACATTTCGCTCTGCATATCACCGCCGATGCCTTGCACCACATACTTGCCGGGCGGAAGATTACTCGCCGTGTAACGGCCTTGAGCTTGGCTGATGACCATGAAGGTCAGGCGTCGTTCTTCATTTTTTAACTTCACGAAGGCCCCGGAGACCGGCGTCCCGGACGAATTCTTCACCACTCCCTGCACTCCGCTCGTGTTTTGTGCCCACATCACCTGAGTGCAGATAACAACCGCCGCCATTAACGCGGCTATCTTCAGACCCCAATGCCTGGACATCGTATATCCTCCTTCGATAGCTCTGCATTATCAGAAGCCTCATTAAAGATGCAAGAAATACTAAAAATGGCTATGTCCAATTTGAACGCGGGCTTTAGCCGCGGCTTTAGCCCGCGTTCAACTCATTCCGGCTGTGGCGGCGCCTTAGCGGAGAACTTTGAACCGCGTACGCATGCGCGGCCGCGCGCGTCCTGCCACAATTGTTCTTCGCTGTGCAGCTTGCCTAGCGCCCGCGCCACTACCTGGAAATCATAATTGCCGAAGTATTCCGCGATTTCCTGGTAATACTTCGGTTCGGCATCAATCAATGTGTGAATTTTCCCAGCGAGATCGGCAATTGTCTTTTCGTCTTTAGAACCAATGGAAGATTGATCGGCCTTGCCATGAAGGTACTCATCGATTTTCGCGCGGTCGGCGTAGGCGTAGGCGATGCGCTCGTAGCGCTCGCGCGGCACGCCCTCGGGTATCGTCGCGTCGACGCCGACTTTTGCGCCCGTCGGCACGATTCCGGGAGGGGTGACCGGCAAGCTCGGATCGAGCGGCTTCGCGCGGGCGCCGGGTATGATGATAATGTCCTTGTCTCCCTGCACGCGGGTGGCAATCGCCCATTCGACATCTGTGGCATCGAACACGTCGATATCATCATCCACAATGACGACATGTTTCATATCCATCGCCGTGAGCGCAGCCATCAATGCATTTTTGCCTTCGCCGGCCTGTTTCTTGATCGAAATGACTGCGTGCCAGAAGCCGCAGCCGCCAAGAGTAACGTTGATGTCCTTCACCTGCACTCCGGCGGTCTTCAGTGCGCGACGTATTACGGCATAGCGCGTGGGAGCGGCCAGCCAGGTGTTTTCCCACGGCATATGGAGCGCGTAGTAGATCGCGTCGCGGCGCATCGTGATAGCTTTGATTCGTACCAGCGGGTTCCAGTGCAGTCCGCCCATCAGGCGTGTGAACTCGCCGAAGCGGCCCTCAGGGTGCGTCCAGCCGGTCGGCAGGATTTCGGCCTCCAATACAATTTCCGCATCAGCAATGCACGGCATATCGATCGTTTCGCACATCGCGAGCTCGACGGCCGCGCCGCGGATACCACCGGCGATCGCCATCTCGTCCACACCGAGAGGAGCGCGGAAACCGGA
>QHXA01000275.1:7722-8315 GCA_003222755.1 Acidobacteriota bacterium | reverse complement strand
CTTCACCATGAAGCGATACATTCCTGAGTTGAAGCCGAACTCTGGGTCCTTCGCAATGACGACGCCCGCCGTGATCATCGGACCACCGTCGTAGATGGACGACATCGGTATCGGCAGCCGGAAGAGATCGACCGTCTCGCCGATTTCAACCACTTCTTTGTTCGGCGTGGTCTGGAAATATCGGGGTTCGATGGGATGTTCGATGCCGTGCTGCAGCTTCTGCTCGATCTGGCTGTACGTCTCACAGCCCATCGACATGATCGCGCGCGTGCGGGAACGGAGGATGCCGGAGACCACAGGTATTTCGTAACCGATCACGTGGTGGAACAGCAGCGCGGTTTTCGCCTGATCGACCAGCGTTGCGATATGCCGAATGTCTACTGGCTGCCGGATGTCCGTAAGCTCGTTTTCTCGCCGCAATCGCTCGAGGAAATCGCGGAAGTTTTCCTTCGCATATTGGCTGCTCATAGCGATGACACTATACGCTAGACGTTACGTTGAGAGGGCTCGGAGCGCAGTGGTAAACGTTATCGTGATGTGTAGTTTCACCAATGCGTGATCACTGCCGGCTAATGCGCGGAACCGAACACGAA
>QHXA01000275.1:4287-7679 GCA_003222755.1 Acidobacteriota bacterium | reverse complement strand
ATCATTCGGTCACGACTGTCGATTTTTTCGAGCCCGTTTCGGAACGAACGCGAGAAATCTGCGCGGGTTGTCTACCATGACGCGATGCAGCACCTGGTCACTCGCGCCGGCGGCTTTCAGCTTCGGCACGAACACGGTCAACGTCTTCGCGTAGCCGCTCGAGGCGTCGGACGAGAACATCAGGTGATCGGCAAAACCCGCGTCGATGAGTGCCATGACCATAGGCACCTGCTGCGCGTCGTTGTTTCCGCCCTGGCGATCGAAACCGACAAACGCGCCGCGTCTACAGATCGCTTTGTGCACATACACGTTCGCGTCCACAAGATTGCCGAGGTGGCCGATGACGACCCGATTCGGTTTCACCCCCGCGTCCTCGAGGATGTCGAGCTGTTCGAGTGCCGACTTGCCGGGAATTCCCGTGTGCGTGAAGATGGGAATGTTCGTCGCAACGTGCGCCTTGCCGACAGCCCGGAACACCTTGCGTTCATCCGCGGTGATCTCGTCCCAAGAACCGATTTCGCCGAACGCGCCGAGAATATCGTCGTCAACCTGCTTGATGAGCGCCTTGACGATCTGTTCTTCGCTCATCGTAGAGATCTCTTTCGGATAAAACGGCTGCGAGTAGAACCCGCCGCTCGCGACGATCGGGACGCCGGACTTCATTGAGACCTGCCGCAGGAAGTTGATATCGCGGCCCATGTCCGGATGTCCGCCGTCGACGATGCAGGCGACGCCTTCGCCTTTGACCTTGGCGACTTCGGCAGACATGAGATCCACGTTATGCATGATGTCCGGTCCTGCGGGCGCAGCGCCGCCGCCACGCGCCGGGGCCGGCGGCAAACCATTCGCGGCTCGAGCTGCCGCTGTGGCCGCCGCAAATTTCGCGTTGAAGTCCGGAGCCAGTTGCATGTGCTCGTGAAACAGCGTAGCGCCGCCTGCCAACTCCTCAGGTGTGTAGTCTCTGAGAATCGTTCTGATGATCGCGCCCTTCGGAAATGCCGACGCCTGCGCGAATACACCCACCGGGAGTGCAGCGGCTGCCGCGCTCATTCCCAATACTTCTAACGCCTGCCGGCGGGTCAGCGGTTGCGAAAGAGACTTCGACATTATTTCGTGCCTTCCAGGAACTTCGCCCGGAGCGCGGCGCGATCGACCTCCGCGCCTCTCAGGTAGACCTTATTGATCTTGTGCGTGTTCGCAATGTTCTCCAGGGGATTGGCGTCCAAGACGATGAAGTCGGCTTCCTTGCCGGCGGCCACCACGCCCATCCGAGTCAGTCCAAGAATCCTCGCGTTCACGGACGTTGCCGCTTGAATTGCCTCGGCCGTCGTGAACCCGCAGCGCGCGTAGTACGCGATCTGCTGGTGGGCGCCGAAGCCGTCGCCGGTTCCGTCCGTTCCGAGTCCGATGATCATCCCGGCATCGTGGATTCTCTTCACGTTGCGACAGTGAAGCTCGAAGAGCGGATTAGGTGGGTTCCCGGCCGCTTTCCTGGTCTCGAGCTGGCGACGCATGTTCGCAATGGTCGAAGCCGGCGCCGTCTCGGCCAGCCTGTTGATTTCTTCCTCGGTCTCGCCGGGGCCCGGAATGTTCGGGCCAGTCCAAACTTTTGGATGCGCCTTCACCAAAGCAATGTACTCGTCGTCAACGTCGCGGTCGCGAACGGTGTGGACGAATCCGTCCACGCCGGACTTCAGGAGATCTTTTGCGTCTTCGAGCGCCGACGTTCGGCTCAGGTGCGCGAGGGTTTCCATCCCGTTCTTGCGTGCCTCGTCGATAATCGCGCGATATACCTCGGGCTTGAGCTTCAGTACAGTGCCTTCACGATCGTCAACCCAGAACTTGACGAAATGAACACAGCGCGCGTCCAATTCCCGAACATGCTGGCGGCCCTCTTCAGGAGTCGCGGCGCCGTAGGGAATACCGAGGCGCGCTTCGCCCGGCGGACCCGCCATCGATGTCGCCGCGATGCCTTTTCCAACCGTCAGGAATTTCGCGGCATTCGGGATGACCTCGTCACGAAGCTTGTACGCCAGCTCTTGATCGGCCTCGAGACCCATGCTCATTGCCGCCGCTGTTCCGTAATAGGCGTAGCGCTGAAGTTGGTCGATCAGATTCTCGCGCGTGTAGTTGGCCTTTTTGTTCGTGCCGTCCTTCTCGTTGACTAGCCCGATGTGGTTGTGACCGTCGATCAAGGTAGGCATCACGGTCTTGCCCGTCAGATCCACACGAGTGGCGTTTGCCGGCGGTTGCCGCTCTCCTTTTTTGCCGACCCAGGTAAAGGAATCGCCCTCGACCAGGAACGCCGAGTTCTCGATCACCGGACTCTTGTCGCCGATGATCAGGCGCGCCCCCTCGAACCACACCGCAGAACGCCGCGCTTGAGACGAGCCCAGCGTGGGCAAACACGCCGCAGCCAAGATTAGAAAACAAGGTACCAGTCGTCGCAATGACATGGTTTCTCCTCTTGGGAATACGATCTAAACAGATTTGCGTCGTGAAGATTACCACTCGTCAGGTGCGCCTTCCACTTGTCTCTTCTCGATACGACCGTAGAGCTGTATACGGTGACGGATATCCGGACACATATGGACAAAGACGATCACACAGGTGTGTTCAAATCTACTCATGCGACTCTGGCAGTGATGCGGCCGTAGGCGGTGCATCAGCCTACCGTATCCTCTATTTCCGTATGGCCGTAAGGTACGTACCGCGACCGCTGGCGACCAACGCTCCTTCCGCATCGTAGAGGTACGCTTCAGCCGTCGATTACTGACTGCCCATGCGCACGACGCCGCCCTGGTCAACCGCGCGATGGTGGCGACGAATGCACGTATCGCCCATGGCAACCGCTTCAATCCGAGACGTAGTTGATTTCGGCCTTTCGCATGAGTAATCCGTTGACGATCAGCACGGCTACAGTAAATAACGCCAAGCCGGTCACGGATCCGAATACGGAAGCGGGGGCTGTGATGACCGCGAAAGGACCGATCGGGATGGGCACCGGGACGATTGACTGAAGGTAGTGAACAACGCTGATCTTCTGCAGCGCCGACGGCAGGAATACATTCGCCGACTCCCAGACCAGAACAAAGGCGGCAGGAACAGCCGGATTCTTGAACAGAAATCCGGTGAGCATGAACACCGATCCATACCCGACGCATGCCAGCAGCGCGATCCCCACGTAGGTCAGGAGCTCCCTCATCCCAGGTCCGCCAAAGAAGTGCGCTTCAGCCACTGCCGGGCCGTTTGCCGAGTGGATCAGTATGTTGGCGATTCCCACGCTGGCGCCATAAAGCACGCTCGTGATCAGCAGGCCCGCGAGGTACTTCCCAGCTACCAGAACTTCACGCCGGACAGGCGTCAGGAGATAGAAATGTATGGTTCGTGTA
>QHXA01000275.1:2375-4073 GCA_003222755.1 Acidobacteriota bacterium | reverse complement strand
TTGTTCTATCGACATAGCGATCCTTTTATAGCCTTCCGGCGCCGTTCGAACCGATCAGGTACGAATATACCGAATGCACGTCTTCATCAACGGGAGTCACGCCTTCGATCTTCAATGCCTCTTCCAGCACGACACGATTGACGAGCGCATATAGCTGATCGACGCTACGGCTCCGAAGGAGGACGCCCGCCCCATCGTCTTCGATTCGCACTTCGACAACATGATTTTCCGAAAAGGCGCGCGAGGCCAGAAGCGCCGGTCTATCGCATCGGACACGAATTCCGATAGGATGTTCGGACATCTCTTCCCGAACTTCCTGAATATCTCCCTCGGCGACGACGTAGCCGTTACTCATCATGACAACGCAATCGGACATGAGATCGACTTCATGAAGAATGTGACTCGAAATGATGACGAACAGACCTTCCTCTGCGAGCTTCTCAAAGAGAGCGATGGATTCGGCGCGGGCCATGGGGTCCAAACCGTTCAGCGGTTCATCCAGTACGAGCACCGTTGGATGATGAGCAACGGCAAGAGCCAGCTTTATGCGCTGCCGCATCCCTTTGCTATACGCCGCCACACGCCGATGAGCAGCGTCGGTCATGTGAACTTGCTCGATCGCCTGCCACGCCTGCTCCTCCGCTTCGCGCCTGGTGCGGCCGTGTAGACGCAGTACGGAATAGATGAGACCAAAACCGGTGACGCCTTTCGGAAATGTGTCAAATTGGGTGCAGTACCCGACCATGCTGTAGAAGGTTTCGGGGGCATCCGTTCGCGTTCCCAGCACCTCGATCTCGCCGCGCGTCGGCCGGATTAGCCCGGTCATCAAATTCATCAGCGTCGTCTTGCCGGAACCATTCGGTCCCACAAGGCTCGTGATGCCTGGACCGATCTTCAAATTGATCTTGTTGACGCCGAGGACCTCGCCGTAAAACTTCGAGCCGTCGGTAAATACAATCCGATTCGGTTCGGCCGTCATCGGACTACCTCGTGGGCACGAATTTTCCGGTTAATCATCAACAGGCTGACGGCACAGACTGACCCAACCACGAGCCAGGCCGTCCATGCGGGAATCGGGTCGGCAACTCGTCCCATGGGATTCAGCGCCCGCGCGGCTCGTGCGTATCCATCGGCATCATCGATGTAGAAAAGCGAATTCCACACAGTGCCGATCACGACGATGGCATTCAAGAGACTGCCCCATCCCGTGCGCATGATTTCGTTGGCCGCCTGACCAAACCCCGTTGGAAAAAATAGAAGCGCGAAAAGCATCCCTGCTGCAGCCGGCCGCCATCGTAGCCATGCGGACGATGCTAGAGCTACGAGCGAAAGGAGGGAAACCCATACCGCCGAACCGAGCACGATCGCGAACGCAAGGTGAAGGTTATCGACAAACCAGGACCATCCCGCTAGCGAGGATTTCAAAAGGTAGATGAACAGCATCGGCGCGCCTGTCACGAGCCAGAGTAAAACGAACAAGACGCTGAATTTCCCAAGGACATATTCCACGCGCGAGAATGGCCGGCTTAAATATAGCGGCAACGCGTTATTGGTCAAATCCGGAGACACAAGGCCTGGACCAACCAGAGCCGTCAAAAAAACCGAAAGACTGGCTTGAAAGGTCATTAGGAAAAGGAAAAACTCGGCCGTGACTGGAACAAGCTCGGCATCGGAGAATCTCTCACCTTGGAACAGGGA
>QHXA01000275.1:0-2336 GCA_003222755.1 Acidobacteriota bacterium | reverse complement strand
CGCACTTGACGCGATCAGCGCCGGAATGAAGCAGATGACATAGAAGATGGCCACGAGCCGTAACCGAAAGACCCGGCGGAACGCATATCGAGCGAGGATCCAGAAGCGCCATCGTTCCGGAGTCCGCGGTCCATCGTATTGATGGTATCCGCGTCTATGTACGGCCATTTGATCCCTCCATAGCTTTCAAGAAAATGTCCTGCAACGAATCGCGTTTGTAATCGAGACGGCGGATCTGCACGCCGGTCTCTGCCGCAACGTGATAGAGGTCCCGGACCTCGACCGTTTCTGGAAGAATCATCTTGAGCCGCCGGCTGCCATTCACCGCCAGCTCGCACCCCAGCTGCTCGACTCGCGTCAGAAACACGCCCGTTTCGCCGCGCGTTTCCACTTGAATGAATTTGCGATTCGTTCGACGCTCGGCTTCGAGATTGCAATGCGTGACAAGCAATCCTTCTTTGAGGATCACGACCTCGTCGCAACATTCCTCGACATCCCGCAAGAGGTGTGAACAAAGAATGATCTGCGTGTCATGGCTGTCGCGGATTTCCCGAATGATTTCGAGCATCCGCTTGCGCCCGTCGGCGTCGAGTCCATTGGTTGGTTCATCAAGAATCAACATTCGCGGTCCATGGACGATCGCCACCGCGAGCTTCGCCATCTGTTTCATTCCGAGCGAATAAGTCCCTACATCGCGATACCGCGCTTCTCCCAACCCGAGATGAAACAAGGTTTCGTGCGCGCGTTCCAGCGCCTCAGCGGGAGGCAAGCCGGACAATTCCGCCATCATGCGTACCAGGCGGATTCCTGTCATGCGAGTGATGAAGGAATCATTTTCGGGCATGTAACCGATGGCGTGACGGATCTCTCGAATCTGTGTCCGGACATCCATTCCCAGGACTCGTGCCGAACCTCGAGTTGGCGGATGAAAACCGAGCAGAGTCTGAATAAGAGTGCTCTTGCCGGCGCCGTTCGGTCCGAGCAGGCCGATGGCTCGTCCATAGAACGCCCCGCTGAGACCCTTGAGGATCGGGCGGCCGCTGAAGAGCACGGACAGATTGTCGAGTTCGATTGCCGGGATCAATTTCGTCCCACTCCCACCGTCTGTATCATGCTTCGCAGACCGCCGAGCATCAACACATTGAACGCCAGGTCGCCCTGATAACCCATCACAATCCGATTCGGCTCGCCGGTTGCGCATACCAGTGTGGCGGGCGTGAGTTCGATCGTCTGCCGCAGCGTTTCCAGCTGCTTGGAGGACAGCCCGCCGACTCCAGCGGGTACGTAGCCCGCGATCGAGCTGGCTGTCTCCACGAGATTCTGATACAGGATCACCGAGCAGTGATCCGCGCCGTCTGCCGGCATCATTGAGCGGAACTTTGCGGAATTGGCGATCGATGACCGGCTTTGCTGGTACTGAAGAGCCTGGGTTACTAATGCACGCGAAGGAGCCATGACTATGTAGCCTACGGCAAATGTGTAGTGGACTGCCGGTCCAACGCCATTCGCGCGACCTAGCCGGTAGTAAATCTGGCCTCCAACCGCCTCCGAGCTCAGCGTCATATTCGGCGCTGCAGTTTTGGCGGTGAGGCTGTTGATCTGCATCACGAGCCGCTCGATCGTATTTTGAACCCGAGCTGAATCGTAAACTTCAGCGATCGCCTTCCATGACGGAGCCGGAAGAAACGGTCCGTCCATTGCGACCAGGAATTCGCCACCCAATGGCTCGGCGAGATCTCGCCGGATATCGATGCCGGTCTCACGCTCAAAGTTTTGAATTTCGTTCAACCCGTGCCCGAATGTTTCGGAGAAGCTCATGACCTGCCGCATCCTTGGTAACGACGGACACAATGGCAGAGGCCTGAGGCGATACGAATTCCAGCGCGCCCATTGGCGCCGCCGCCGCGAGCCATGATGCGGCGCCCGCACGCTCTCCATTGAAATTCAATTGGGCCGTGGTCATGGTCTTGCCGCCGACCTGTTTCTGCTCAACAACAAGCCGGTCCGTACTGCTCAAGCCAATGAACTGCGCTTCGCGCGATCGCTGCGCCTCGGAAAACAGTGTCGCGAGGTCGGCAGCAAACAGCGTCCCGGCGCCTTTCGAGTACGCCTGCGCGATCGAGGAATAAAACGGCCGGCTGGCGAAGGCGTTGCCGCCGTTCCGCTGTGCCACGACGACGTCGTAAAGCGCGCGAGGCGAGCTCGCGAATACGAGAGTGGATCCGCCGACATAGGCGAGCGGTCCTCTTTCATTACCGGTGAAGGTTGCCAATTGGGCGGGATCGGTCAGGATGCGAAATGACTCCTTTCGTGACGCTCGCGCCACGATCGTATTG